>CADEFY010000017.1:10664-19980 GCA_902826705.1 uncultured bacterium | reverse complement strand
CGGCAGCAGCGGCAGCGCCGCGACGAGGCCGCCACGCGGGCGCAGGTGTCGCGCGAGACACTGCTGCGGCTCTCGCGCGAGGCGGGCGAGTGGGAGGCCGCCTGGGCGCGCGCCGAGCAGACGGTGCGCGAGCTCGACACTGGCATCCGCGCACGCGACGAAGAGGCCACGCAGCATCGCGGCCGCATCGCCGAGATCGAGGCCGAGGTCAGCGGGCTGTCCTCGGGGCTCACCGGGCTGCTCGAGTCCGAGGGCACGCAGCGCGATCGCGTGGTCGAGCTGCAGAAGCAGTTCCTCGCGCTCAAGGAAGAGGTGCAGGCGGGCGAGGAGGCGGCCAGGGCGCGGCGCTTCGAGCAGACCGAACTGAGCGAACGGCTGCATCAGCTCGAGCTCGACCGCGTGCAGGCGCGCGCCGAGCTGGACCGCACGTTCGAGCGGCTCCGCAGCGAGTACGAACTGGACCCCGAGGCCTGGCAGCCGCAGGCGCTGCCCGAGGGCGTCGAGCCCGACAAGGCCCCGGCGATGCTCGAGGACGCGAGGCGCAAGCTGCGCGAGATCGGGCCGGTCAACCTGCTGGCGCTGGAGGAGTACTCCAAGAAGAAGGAGCGCTTCACGTTCCTCACGCAGCAGCGCGAGGACGTCCACCAGGCCAAGGCGCAGTTGCTCGAGGCGATCGAGAAGATCAACCACACCGCCAGCGAGATGTTCAGTGAGACGTTCGCCAAGGTGCAGGCGAACTTCAAGGACATCTTCCTCACGCTCTTCGAGGGCGGCGACTGCGAACTGCGCATGGTGGGCGAGGACCCGATGGAGTGCGAGATCGAGATCGTGGCCAAGCCCCGCGGCAAGCACCTCCAGTCGATCTCGCTCATGTCGAGCGGCGAGCGGGCGCTCACGGCGATCGCGCTGTTGTTCGCGATCTACCTCGTCAAGCCCTCGCCGTTCTGTCTGCTCGATGAGGTCGACGCGCCGCTCGACGATGCCAACGTGGAGCGGTTCCTCAACATGCTGCGGCGCTTCAGCGATCGCACGCAGTTCCTCGTGATCACGCACAACAAGAAGACCATGGAGGCGGCCGGCTGCATCTACGGCGTCACCATGCAGGAACTGGGTGTGTCCAAGCTGGTCTCGGTGCAGCTCGATGGCATCGATGTGAGCCACGAGTCCAAGCGCGCCGAGCCGCAGGCCCTGCCGGTCGGCTGACGCGGCCTCGAACCGAACACGAGACGGCGCGCGGTCGGTCCTCCCGGTCGCGCGCCGCACCATGACCATGGGACTCTGGGACAAGCTCAAGTCGGGCCTCACGCGCACGCGCGACTCGCTCGTGCAGGGGCTCGGCGCGGCCCTCGGCCTGCGCGGCACGGTCGACGCCGAGACACTGGAGCGGCTCGAGGAGGCGCTGCTCGCGGCCGACGTGGGCCCCGACACCGCCGACGAGCTGATCGCGCGCGCCCGCGCCCGCATGGGCCGGGACCGCGACCTCGACCTGCGGGCCGCGCTCGAGCAGTCGGCCGCGGAACTGATGCGGGTGGGCGGCGAGGGCGCCTTCGAGCCGCGCGCCCCGTGGCCCTGGGTGGCGCTCGTGGTGGGTGTGAACGGGGCGGGCAAGACCACGTTCACGGGCAAGCTCGCCGCGCACTTCACGCGCGCGCAGCACCCCACGCTGCTGATCGCGGCCGACACGTTCCGTGCGGCCGCGGGCGAGCAGCTCGACATCTGGGCGCAGCGCGCCGGTGTCGAGGTGGTGCGCGGCCGCGACGGCGCCGACCCGGCTGCCGTCACGCACGACGGCCTCACCGCGGCGCAGGCGCGCGGCGCGCATGTGGCGCTCATCGACACGGCGGGCCGGCTGCACACCAAGCAGAACCTGATGGCCGAGCTCGAGAAGGTGACGCGCATCTGCGCGCGCGTCGTCCCCGGCGCGCCGCATCACGTGCTGCTGGTGCTCGACGGCACGCAGGGGTTGAACGCGCTGGCACAGGCGCGCGAGTTCTCGAAGGCGGTGCCGGTCACGAGCCTGGGCGTGACCAAGCTCGACGGCACCTCACGCGGCGGCGCGGTGCTGGCGATCGCGCATCAGCTCCAGTTGCCCGTGTCGCTCGTGGGCGTGGGCGAGGGCCTCGCCGACTGGCAGCCGTTCGATGCCGACGCCTACGCAAAGGGGCTGTTCGCCGCGGACTGAGGCTGCGCGATCAGCCGCCGCTTCGCTTGCCCACGGCTGGCTTGCGCGCTACAGCGGCCTTCTGTTCCGCGAGCGAGCGGCGGAACGCCTCGGGTACCAGTCGTGCCTCGAGTCCGCTGCCGTAGTCGACCAGTCGCGCCGTGCCCACGCCACGGTCGCGGATCACCAACTCGGTGGACGCGCTGGAGCGGCCCACCTCCCATGTGCGGCGCGAGATGATGCTCTCGACGTCCTCGCGCACGATGTGGGTGATCGGGATGTCGCGGTGCATGTAGCTCATGCGGTTCTCACGCGCCTCCGTGTAGATCGAACTGTCCTTGACCGTGGTGGTGGCACCGGTGCCCTGGCGGATGCTGACACGCGTCGCGTTGAACGTGCCGCGCGGCGTGACGACCGTGTCGGGTGGCAGCGTGTCGACGTCCCACTGGATCGGGCGCTTGAACAGCGTGCGCGACTTGAGCGCGCTCGCGGCCGCGCGCACGATCTCCTGCCGCGGCCGGCCCTGCTCGTCCATGCTCGAGATCGACTTGCGCCGGTAGAGCTGCATGCGCTGGATCGCCAGCGAGTCGCCGAAGATCGAATACGACATGAGCGTGGCCGTGGAGCGCGGCGAGCGGTCGACGGCGTCGGTCCAGGTCTCGATCCACACGCAGCGCTCGCCCCAGAACTCCTCCTCACCGGCGATGATCACGGTGACCTCGTAGTCGTCCTTCATCCCCAGGTCGCTGCTGCCGCTCATGTGGTACTTGACCCAGTCGCCCACCTTGAAGGTCGGCTTGCGGCTGTAGTCGATCATGCCGATGCCGTCGACGGAGGTGACGACCTGCGGGCGGTTCTGCGCGGCGGCGTGCAGGCTGGAGAGGGCGAGCAGGGAACCGAGGAGGAGGAGGATCCGGCTGGCGCGTCGCATGCTGGGGTTCTCGCGGTGGTGGGTGCTCAGCGGCTGCAGAGCGCTCGGGATCGAGGGCTCGGGGTGCGGCGTGGGCCCAAGATCATCGCCCACCGAGCGCTCCTTGGGAAGCGGACTCCGCCCCCGCGGGGATGACAAGAGCATGACCACACTGACGCCGACGGGGTCACCACCGCCGCCCGAGCGGGACGACGAGGCGCTCGCTCCCGCACGGGACCGGCCGCGCGAACGCCTGCGGGCCCGGGGCGCACACGCCCTGGCGGATGCCGAACTGCTCGCGCTGGTCCTCGGCTCCGGAGTAGCCGGCCGCAGCGCGCTGCGAACCGCACGCGCGCTGGCGCGCCGGCCGGTGCGCGAGCTGGCCGCGTGGCCATTCGCACGCTGGCTGGCCGTGGCAGGTGTGGGCCCGGCGCGCGCAGCGGCGCTGTGTGCCGCGTTCGAACTGGGGCGCCGCTCGATGGAGCCCGTGACCGGCTCGGGCGCGGTGCGCGGGCCGGACGACGTCCTGCCGCACGTGCATGACCTGGTGCGCGCTCGCCGCGAGCACTTCGTGGTGCTGCTGCTCAATGCACGTCACGAGATGGACCGCCGAGAGACGGTGAGCATCGGCAGCCTCAATGCCTCGATCGTGCATCCGCGCGAGGTGTTCCTGCCGGCGATCACGCACTCGGCGGCCAGCGTGGTGCTGGTGCACAACCATCCGAGCGGGGACCCCGAGCCCAGCGAGGAGGACCTGTCGATCACGCGGCGCCTGGTGCAGGTGGGCGACCTGATCGGGATCGGGGTGCTCGACCACGTGATCGTGGGCTCGCGCGGGGTGGTCAGCCTGCGCTCGCGCGGACAGATGTGAGCCCGCACGAGCCACGATCGGCTGGGAAACACGACGGGCGGCGCGTGAGCGCCGCCCTCGTCGTGTGAAGCGGTACAGCGGGTGGGATCAGGCCCGGCGGACGTTCGCCGCCTGCAGGCCCTTCGGGCCCTGCACGACGTCGAACTCGACCGGCTCGCCCTCCGCGAGGGTCTTGAAACCATCCATCGTGATCGCCGAGAAGTGCACGAACACGTCCTCGCCGCCAGCCTGCGAGATGAACCCGAAACCCTTCGCCTCGTTGAACCACTTCACGTTGCCAGTCGCCACTTGAACCACTCCTGAGACTTGGGGGTTGCGAACCCCCGTGAGACTGCCGTCTGACGCGACGGCTGCGCCGGCCTCACTGGCCGGGACCCTCGGTCCTGCGTGGTGTCGGAACTGCTGGAGCCGACGGGCCGAAGCCCCACGACGCCGAACGCACCTGCACACTGCAACAACCGAAGCGCGGCGAGTATCGACGCGCGGGGCGGGGCTGGCAAGTGGGTTCTGGCTGGGGCCGGGGCCGGGGGGGGGCGCGGCGGCCGCCCGAGTGTGGCAGCCTCGCGCCCATGCGAGGCGCGCGGGCGGGGCTGCGACTGCTGCTGCTGTTCGCGGGTGCGCTCGCGCCCGCGACGGCGCGTGCGCACCCGCACGAGGGCCCCGCCTACGACAGCCTGCTCGCGCATCTGCGCGCCCAGCCGCCGCGTGCCATCGGCCTGCCCGACCCTGCGCGCGCGTCGTGGCTCGCCGCGGGCGCGACGCTGGCACCCCTGGCGGCGTTCGCGATCGCTCGCGACCGGCCCACGGGCGTGCTGGCCGCCGCCGCGCTCGTGGCCGGACCCGTCGCGGGTTTCGCACACGCGGGCCTCGCGCGTGAGGCGGTGCCCGCGGCGGCGGTGCGTGGCCTGCTCGTGGGCGCTGCCGTGGCCGGCACCGCGCCATGGTGGAGCGACAACGATGGCGCGGCCTCGCCGGTCGGCATGGGATGTGCCGCGATCACGGTGGGCAGTGCGCTGTGGGACGTGCTGCGGCTGGGCGCGCGCGTCGAGCGGTCCAACGAGGACGCGATCCTCCTGCGGCTCTCGGGCATGCGCATGATCGTCACCCCCACGCAGGTCGGGCTCGCGTTGCGGTTCTAGTCGCGCGCCGGCGCCGCACGCCGTCTCGGCGGCCGCGGCACGAATGCGCTCGTCTCGGCCACGTACTCGGCGTAGCCGGGGCGCTTCGCCATGGCGGACTCGAGCAGCGTGACGCCCGAGATGCGTCGCAGCAGGAACGTCATCAGCACCGGGCCGCCGAGCGCGATCCAACCCCCGGGCGTGGCCAGCGCGAACACGCCGAATCCCCACCACAGGCAGGCATCGCCGAAGTAGTTGGGGTGGCGCGTCCATGCCCAGAGCCCCGTTCGCAGCACGGTGCCCCGCCGGGCGGGGTCTCGCTTGAAGCGTGCGAGCTGCGCGTCACCCACCACCTCGAACGCGAACCCCGTGGTCCACAGCAGCAATGCGAGTGCATCGAGTGGCACCAGTGTCCGTGGCGCCAGGGGGTGCATCACGGCGAAGAGCGGCGCGGCGACGATCGCGAGGAGCAGCGCCTGCAGCGAGAACACGGTGACGAGGCTGGTCCACGCGAACGAGCCCGGTGAACGGGCGCGCATGGCGGCGTAGCGCGGATCCTCGCCGTGGCCGCGGTTGCGCCGCGTGATGTGCCAGCCGAGCCGCAGGCCCCACAGCGTGACGAGCAGCGCCACCAGCAGCGCGCGCGGGTGGTCGGCCACGAGCAGCGCGCGCCAGCTCCATGCGAGCAGTACGAACCCCGGCCCCCAGAAGCGGTCGATCAGGCTCGCATCGCGTGCGCGCAGGCTGAACGCCCAGACGATCGTGGTGAGCGCGAGCGCGAGCAGGCTGCCCGCGAGGTAGGCGGCGAGCGGCGTCACGCCAGCGGGCGCGCCGGTGCGAGCACGCCGCGCGCGGCCTCGGGCCCGGCGATCGTGAGGTGCACGAGCCCGCACGTGCGCTCGAGGAACCCGCCCTCGCAGTAGCACAGGTACCAGCGCCACATGCGCACGAAGCGCTCGTCGAACCCCATGGCGCGCACCTGCGGCAGCGCGGCCTCGAATCGCGTGCGCCACTCGCGCAGCGTGCGTGCATAGTGCGGCGTGAGGTCCTCGAGCGCCTCGAATCGCAGCGGCGTGGCGCGCGCCAGCGCCGCGGTGATGCCCGACACCGAGGGCAGCGCACCGCCGGGGAAGATGTGGCGCTGGATGAAGTCGACGCTGCGCCGGTACGCGGCCTCGTCCTGGTCCCGGATCACGATCGCCTGCAGCAGCGCCAGGCCGTCGCGCTCCAGCATGCGGTCGATCACGGCGAGGTACGTGTCGAGATACTCGTGTCCCACGGCCTCGATCATCTCGATCGACACGACGCGGTCGAACCGCCGCGCGAGCCGGGGCAGCGCGCGATAGTCCTCGAGCAGCACCGTGATCCGGCTCTGGAGTCCGGCTTGCTGCACGCGGCGGCACGTCTCGTCGAACTGCTCGCGGCTGATCGTGGTGGTGGTCACGTGCACGCCATGCTCGCGCGCGGCGTGCAGCGCGAACCCGCCCCAGCCGCTGCCGATCTCGAGCACACCGAGCCCCGGCGTGAGCTGGAGCTTGCGGCAGACCAGCTCGAGCTTGTGCCGGGAAGCCTGTTCCAGCGAGGCATCCTCGGACGGGAACACCGCGCTCGAGTACATGAGCGTGGGGTCGAGGAAGAGCGCGAAGAACGTGTTGCCCAGGTCGTAGTGCGCGGCGATGTTGCGGCGGCTGCCGCGCTCGGTGTTGCGGCGAGCCGCATGCAGGCCGCGCAGGATCGGCGTGCGCAACCGCGACCAGCCCGAGTCGAGCGAGGCGAGCAGGTCGCGGTGCCGTGCGAGCAGCCGCACGAGCCCGGTGAGGTCGTCGCAGTCCCAGTCGCCGCGAAGGTAGCTCTGGGCCGCGCCCAGCGCGCCGCCGGCCGCAGCCTCGAACCAGAACCGCGGCGCATGCACGATGAGGCGCGGGTGCACCGGCAGCGACGCAGCGGCCCGGCCGAACGTGCGGCTCAGTTCGCCATCGGCCACGGTCAGTTCGCCCTCGTGCAGGCGTGCGAGCACCTGGAGCAGGCCGTCGCGTGCCGCGCGCTCGAGCCAGTCGGCGCGAGCGATCCGTGGGGCCCCGGCGATCGTCTCGGTGCTCACGCGGCGTCCCCATCGCGCGGTGGCGGGCCAGGGTGGTGATGGTAGGGCGCGCGCTTCCAGGCGAGCCGCGCGGCGTGGCCGTAGATGCCCGCCAGCACCTGCGTGGTCATGAGCGGATAGCGCCACAGCAGGCGCGCGCGATTGCGGGCCGTGATCGGCAGTCGCCGCATGGACAGCGTGGCGTCGAAGAACCGGCCGCCGCCACGGTCCAGGTCCTCCATGTGCACGATCAGCTGTTCGCCGGGCGCCGGCAGATGGAAGCGGTGCGTGACCTCCATGCCGATGAACGGCGAGACATGGAAGGCCTTGGCCAGTTCCGGGGTCGCAGCGGCATCGGGGCGGCGGTCGACCACGTAGCAGTGCGTCTCGTTCCACGGCGTGTTGTGCACCTCGGCGATCACGGCCTGCAACGTGCGGCCGTCGGCGGCGAAGCAGTAGAGGAAGCTCACCGGATTGAACGCCACGCCGAACATGCGCAGGTGCGTGAGCAGCCGCACGGGACCCGCGGGGCGGAACCCGAGGCGCGCCTCGACCAGCCGGCGTGCGGTCTCCTGCAGGGGTTCACGCGGGTCCCCCCAATAGTCGGCGCGTCGGAACCACGCCAGCGCGGGGCGCGACGTGGACCACGCGCGACTGCCACGGAACACCTCGCCGAGTTCGTCGAGGTCCAGGTACGTCATGAACAGCCGGTACTGCAGCGCATGCTCGACCGGCGCGGTGCGGCGGTGCCGCACCCAGCCTTCGTAGAACGCGCTCTGCAGCGCGTGCGCATCACAGGCCTCGCGCACGCGAGACCGCCGGCGCGACGCGGCGGCGGGGGGAGCGACGGCGATCGTCATGCGACGGCCTCCCGTGCGAACGCTCGGGCCACGGCGAGCCCGCTCACCCAGCCGTCCTCGTGGAAGCCGTTGCGCCAGTAGGCGCCGCAGAAGTGCACGCGATCGGCACCCGAGACCTGCGGGTGCAGCGCCTGCGCGGCGATCGAGTCGCGTGTGAACACGGGGTGTTCGAACCGCACGCGCTGCAGCACGTGATCGGGCGCGATCCGGCCCGAGTCATTGAGCGTGAGGAGCAGCGGCGTGGGCGTGCGCAGGTGCTGCAGGCGCGAGAGGTCGTAGGTCACCGACACGGGGCGGTCGCGGTCGGGCTCGCGCGAGTGGTTCCAACTGGCCCACGCGGCCCGTGCGCGCGGCAGCACGCCCACATCGGTGTGCAGCAACGCGTCGTTGTGCGCATACGGGAACGCGCCCAGCACACGGCGCTCGAGCGGCGTGGGATCGGCGAGCAGCGCGAGTGCCTGGTCGGCGTGGCAGGCCAGCACGGCCTCGTCGAACGTCGCGTGGCCGCCCTGCCACGCCACGCGCACGCCATCGGGCACTCGGCGCACTTCGCGCACGGCGACCCCGAGCCGCAGCCGGTCGGCGAACGGCGCGACGAGCCGCGACACGTACTGCTGCGAACCGCCGCGGATCACCCGCCACTGCAGTTGGCGGGACGGCGGCTCGAGCAGGCCGTGATTGCGGAAGAAACGCACGAAGAACGCGGCGGGGAACCGCGCCAGCGCGCGTTCGCTCGCGGACCAGATCGCGGCGCCCATGGGGAGCAGGTACGAGTCGCGGAACGTGGCACTCAACCCCTCGCCCTCGACCAGTTCGGCGAGCGAGGCATCGCGATAGCGGCCCTCCACGAGCGAAGCCGCCGTGCGGTTGAAGCGCACGATATCCGCCACCATCCGCACGAACGAGGGGCGCAGCAGGTTGCGCCGCTGCGCGAACAGCGCACCCCACGAGGCGCCTCCGTACTCGATGCCGGTGACGCGGTCCGTGACGCCGAAGCTCATGGTGGTCGGTCGCGACTCGACGCCGAGCCGCGCGAGCTCGCGCACGAACTCGGGGTAGGTGGCGTCGTTGAACACCATGAAGCCCGTGTCGACGTCGACGGCGCCGGCCGGGGTGGTGATGCGCTCGGTGCGTGCGTGGCCGCCAGCGTGGGCGTCGCGCTCGAACACGGTGACCTCATGTTCGGCGACCAGGCGCGAAGCGGCGGCGAGCCCGGCGACTGCGGCGCCGATGATCGGGAGCTGCACGGGATGCCGGGGGTGTGGGGAGGGGGGGGGGGCGGACAGTCGGTGGGGGGGAGGATAGAGCTGGTGGGG
>CADEFY010000017.1:0-10654 GCA_902826705.1 uncultured bacterium | reverse complement strand
ACGCGCGGCCCGTCTCACCGTCCATCCGTCCGAGCCTAGCTCCCCTTGGTATGCGTGTCGGGGCGGAGCGGTTCCGCCCGATCCGCCCGTCCGAACGGTCCTGCCGACCGGGTGCGCCCCACCCTCGCGGATGGGGCGCGGCCCGAGCCCGGGCACCGGCCGGCTTCGGCGGGGGCGCTAGCCCCGCCGGCAGGGCACGCGCGTCGCGCGTGACGTGTCGTGTGCGGAGCGCTGCGCTGCAGGGCGCACTCGGGCGGCCGGGGGCCTCGGTGGGGCGACCGGGGCTCACGGAGAGCGAGCGCGGAGCAGCGCCGCGCGAGGAACCGACCCGGTCGGGGTGGAACAGCGACGGGAGGGCGCAAGCGCCCTCCCGGTCGCCGACCATCAAGCACCATGCCGGCACCGGACGCAAGCAGTTTCTCGCGAGCGGCGCTGGTCAGGCCTCACGTGCGAGGCACGTGCGGCGATCGGTAGAGTCCGACGCGCTGCTCCATGCGCCACCGACCCGAGCCCCGTGAGGACCCATGGCAGACCCCAATGCCGCACTCGCGACGATGATCCGCAACCTCGAGGAGAAGTCGGGCAAGTCGCTCGAGGCCTGGGTCACACTCGCGAAGAAGCAGAAGCTCGCCAAGCACGGCGAGATCATGAAGTGGCTGAAGACCGAGCATGGCCTCGGGCACGGGTACGCCAATCTGGTCGCGCTCGAGAGCCTGAAGGGCGGCTCGGTGACCGCCGCCGTGTCCGGCAGCGACGACGCGGCCCTGCTCGAGGCGCAGTACGCAGGCGCCAAGGCCGCGCTGCGCCCGGTGTACGACCGGGTCGCGAGCGCGATCGCGAAGTTCGGGCCCGACGTGGCGTTCGCGCCCAAGAAGGCCAACGTGAGCGTGCGCCGCGCGAAGCAGTTCGCGCTGCTGCAGCCGTCCACGGCGACGCGGTTCGACGTGGGCATCCAGTTGAAGGGCGTGGCGCCGAGCGGCCGGCTGGAGGCCTCGGGCAGTTTCAGCGCCATGGTCTCGCACCGCGTGCGCGTGGAGTCGGCCAAGGACATCGACGCCGAGCTGATCGGCTGGTTGAAGCAGGCGTACGAGGCGGCCAAGTGAGCGCCCCCGATCCGATCGCGCGGCTGACGCCGCTCGTCGGCCGCTGGCGCGGCCTGTCGCGTGTGTGGTTCGAACCCGACGTGCTCGCCGATGAGAGCCCGGTCGAGGGCGAGGTCACGCTGCGACTCGACGGGCGCTTCGTCGAGCTCGACTACACGAGTGCGATGCAGGGCAAGCCGCTCACGGGGCGCCTCACGATGGGCTACTACCCCGGGCGAGCGCGCTGGGAGGTGAACCTGATCGACTCCTTCCACATGGGGCGCGGTCAGTTGTTCTGCACCGGCGACTCCACCGAGACTGGCTTTCGCGCGCTCGGTCACTACCCCGACGGCCAGAACGGCCCCGACTGGGGCTGGCGCGTCGTGCTCACGGTGCAGAGCGCGGACGCGTTCACCGTGACGGCGTACAACATCGAACCCGGCGGACCCGACCAGAAGGCGACCGAGATGGTGCTGGAACGCGTGAAGTGAGCCGTGCTGCGGCGTATGCGGTCTCGGCCGCGATCATGCTGGCGCTGGATCTGTTCTGGCTCGGCGTGGTCGCGCCGCCGTTCTATCGCGCGCACATCGGCGCGCTCATGCGGCCGCAGCCGGACGTCGTCGCGGCCGTGCTGTTCTACGCGATCTATCTGGTGGGCGTGAACGAGTTCGTGCTGCGCGAGCGGCTCGAGGATCCGTCGGTGCGCTCCGTGGCGCTGCGCGGTGCACTGTTCGGACTGGTGGCCTACGCCACGTTCGACCTGACCGCCCAGGCCGTGCTGGCCGGTTGGTCCCCGGTGGTGACCGCCGTCGACATGGCGTGGGGCACGCTGCTCACGGCGACGGTGGCGGCGGGGACCTGGGCGATCGGGCGGCGCGGGTCGCGCTCGCGAGCGACGCGATGAAGCCCGACCTGCGCCCGCTCGAGGGCCACCGCGAGTATCCGCTCGAGGAGATGCAGCGCAGGGCTGCGGAGTTCTGCGGCGAGATCCGGCGCAGACGCACCGTGCGCGAGTTCTCCGACCGGCCCGTGCCGCGCGACATCATCGAGCACGCGATCCTGGCTGCAGGCTCGGCGCCCAACGGCGCCAATCTGCAGCCTTGGCACTTCGTGGCCGTGAGCGATGCGGCGATCAAGTCCCAGATCCGCGCACAGGCCGAGGCCGAGGAGCGCGAGTTCTACCAGCACAAGGCCCCGGCAGAGTGGCTCGAGGCGCTCGCCCCACTGGGGACCGATGAACACAAGCCGTTCCTCGAGACCGCCCCATGGCTCATCGCGATCTTCGCGCAGACGTTCGGCCTGCTGCCCGATGGCCGCAAGGTGAAGCACTACTACGGGCAGGAGTCCGTCGGCATCGCCACCGGCATGCTGATCACGGCGCTGCATCACTCGGGGCTGGCCACGCTCACGCACACACCGAGTCCGATGGGGTTCCTGAACGACATCCTCGAGCGGCCCTCCCAGGAGCGACCGTTCCTGCTGCTGGTCGTCGGGTTCCCGGCCGAGGGCGCGCGCGTGCCGCGGATCACCAAGCGCGGCCTCGACGAGATCGCCACGTTCCGATGATCGACGTCGTGCCGGTCCCGAGATCGGTCATCGGGATGCTGCGCGAGGCCTACCGCACCGCGATGCGGGCGCAGATCGTGCACGACTCCTGGCATTTGCGCGGCTGGATGCAGTGCTTCGTGCTCCGAGACCGCGAGGCCGTGCTCGGGTACGTCGCGCTCGGGCAGGCTCCGGGCCACCCCCCGGACACGCTCAAGGAGTTCTATCTCGAGCCGTCGGCGGACTCGCGCTCGGAAGCCGTGCTCGGGGTCGCGATACGCGCGACCGGTGCGCGTCGCATCGAGGCCCAGACCAACGATCCGTTCCTGGGCCCGCAGCTCGCACGGGTCGCGACGGATCTGGAACCCATCGCACATCTGTTCGCCGACGGAGGCGCCACCGCGCTCCCGGCCCCGGGCGTGCGGCTGCGGCGGATCGATCCCGCCGAGCACGCGAATGTCTTCCCGCACTCCACCGAGCCGATCGGCGAATGGGGGCTCGAGGCGGAGGCGCGGATCGTGGCGACCGGCGGGTTCCTGCTGCACTACAACCCTCCGTTCGCGGATCTGTTCATGGAGGTGGCGCCGGACGCCAGAGGACGCGGCTACGCCAGCTATCTCGTGCAGGAGTTGCGGCGACTCTGCGGCGAGCACGGGCGCGTGCCGGCCGCGCGGTGCGACCCGGGCAACCGGGCGTCGCAGCGCGCATTGGAGCGCGGCGGCATGGTGCAGTGCGGCCGGATCATGCGGGGGCGGGTCGTCGGCTGACGGGGGACTCGACCTGCGTTTTCGAACACGCCTCCGAGCGCGCATGATGCCCCGGCTGGATCGGGGGTCGGAACGCGCGGTGCGGATCATGCCCCGCGCGGCTCGCAGTGGTAGAGGAGGTGTCCCATGGGCCGGATCGATCAGCTGGATGGACTGAAGGCCGCCGCGCGCTACGCGCGTGCGAAGGATCTCCAGCAGAAGCGCTCGACCGAAGAGGGTCAGGCTCGCATGCTCGACTCGCGACGAGACCTCATGCTGGCGAGCGGGCGCGTGTTCTTCGAGAGCATCATCGAAGGGAGCGATCTGCTCCCCATCCGATACCTGGAGATGGGACAGATCGCCGCACGCGCGGTCGGGCGGATCTACCTGCCCTCGGTGGATGATCGGGGCTCGGGATTCGCGACGGGATTCCTGGTCGCGCCGGGACTGCTCCTCACCAATCATCACGTGATCCCCACCGCGGCCAGCGCGCTCTCCGCGACGTTGACGATGGATGCGCAGGACCTGCTGTCAGGTCTGCCCAGCACTCCACGCGTGTTCCAGCTCGATCCCACCCGGGCCTATGTCTCGGACGCCAAGCTGGACTTCGCGCTCGTCGGCGTGCATCCACGCGGCAGCGATCGAACGCCGTTGGCGAGTTACGGGCACCTCCGGCTGCACGGCGTGACCGGGAAGGTCGTTCGCGACGAGTTCGTGACGATCATCCAGCATCCGAACGGCCGACAGAAGCACATCGCCGCACGCAACAACCAAGTGCGCGTGTATGTCTACGACGTCGACCTGCCCGAGGAGGAGCGCAAGGACAATGCGTTCCTCTACTACGCCACCGACACGCTGAAGGGGTCCTCGGGTTCACCAGTGCTGTCCGACCAGTGGTTCGTCGTCGCACTGCATCGTCGCGGCGTGCCCAGGACGACCCAGCAGGACGGGAAGACCGTGATCCTCCGGCGGAACGGGAGTGCAGCGGTCGATGACGACCCCGAGGAGGTGCTCGCGTACGAGTCGAACGAGGGCGTCCGGATCAGCCGGATCCTCGATCGCCTGGCCGAGAAGTCGGCCGAGGGGTCGGAGCTCGAGCGCCTGGCGGCGCAACGGATCCTGCGTGCCATCCAGGACGCCGCGGGCGAAGTGACCGATGGGCCGTTCGACACTCGCACCAGTTCGTACATGCCCCTGAACGACCGTCGGGGCGGCGTCGCGGCCCGGGGCACGGGCGCGCTCGAAGTGTCTCGCCGGAAGCTGAGCGTGTTCCCCGAGGACGCAGGATACGACCCCGACTTCCTGCCGGGATTCCAGGTCCCGCTGCCCGTGCCCGAGCACGCCCTGAGAGCCGAGCTGGCACCGAGGACGGACCAGCCCGAGGAGTTCTGGCTGCCCTTCCGGCACTTCTCGACGCTCGTGCACGCCCGTCGGCGCATGCCGGTCCTGTCGGCGGTCAACATCGCCGGTCATCTGAAGCCCGATGGCGCCATGCCCAATCGGCCGGGGTGGTCCTACGATCCCCGGATCGACGAAGCGCATCAGCCGGACGACTCGATCTTCAGCAACCTGGTCCAGCGCGGACACATGGCCGCACGCGAATATGTCTACTGGGGAGACAGCGACGAGGAGATCAAGCAGGCGGACATCCATTCCTTCACGCTGTCCAACGCCTGCCCGCAGCTCGCGTCATTCAACAGCGGCGGCGGCGAGTGGTTCCAGGTGGAGCGACTGGTGATGGAAGGGTCGAAGGCCGAGGAGCTCAAGGTCACGGAGTTCATGGGGCCGATCTTCCGCGCCGACGACCCCGAGTACGACTCGCTGCGGGGCCCGGGGTCGGACGCAGAGTTCGGGACGAGCATCCGCATCCCGCTCCGCTTCTGGAAGATCGTGCTGTGGGTGGAAGACGGGACCTTGCAGCACCGGGCCTTCGTGTTCGATCAAAGGGAGGAGCTCGAGGAGGCCGGGCCACTCGAACTGGACCTTGAAGCGCCGGCCGGCGTGGAGCGGACGACCATCCAGGAGATCGCGGCGCTCACGGACCTGAACTGGGATGGGCTGCTGCAATTGCTGGGGTGAGGTTCTCGTGGGTGGAAGGCGCGGCGGAGTCCCTCACCCCGACTGCCGCCGCTCGTAGGCCCGATACTGCAGCGCCTCGGCCAGGCGCAGCGCACTCACGCGCTCTTCAGCCGCCAGGTCCGCGATCGTGCGTGCCACGCGCAGCGCGCGGTGCACGGCGCGGGCACTCATGCCGCCGCGGTCGACGGCGTCGGCCACCAGCTTCTGGCCCGCGGCATCGAGTGCGCAGCAGGCGCGCAGCGAGGCCATGCCGAGCCGCGCGTTGGTGGCGCCGCGCGTGCGCTGGCGGTCGCGTGCCGCCAGCACGCGCTCGCGCACGGTCGCCGTGGACTCGCCGGGCTCGGTGTGCAGCAGCTCGGCGGCGCTGAGTGCGGTGACCTCGATCTGCAGATCGATGCGGTCGAGCACCGGACCGCTCACGCGGGCGGCGTAGCGCGCCACGCTCGAGGGCGTGCAGCGGCAGCCCCTCTTCGTGTGTCCGAGCCAGCCACAGGGGCAGGGGTTCATCGCCGCCACGATCAGCGGCCGCGCGGGATACCGTGCCATGCCGCTCGCGCGACTCAGGTGCACGCTGCCGGTCTCGAGCGGCTCGCGCAGCGCGTCGAGCAGATGCCGCGAGTACTCGGCGAACTCATCCAGGAACAGAACGCCCGCGTGCGCCAGTGACAGCTCGCCCGGCCGCGGCGGCGAGCCGCCGCCCACGAGTCCTGCGCGCGAGATCGAATGATGCGGCGCACGGAACGGCCGCGTGCGCAGGAGTCCCAGCCCGTTCTGCCGCAGTCCCGCGAGCGAGTGGAGCCGCGTGACCACCAGCGCCTCGGATTCTTCGAGCGCGGGCAGCAGGCCGGGCAGACGGCGCGCGAGCATGCTCTTGCCGCTCCCAGGCGGACCCACGAACAACGCATGGTGGTCGCCCGCGGCCGCGATCTCGAGCGCACGACGCGCGATCGCCTGGCCCTTCACGTCGGCCAGGTCGTCGGCCGCCGCGGACTCGGGCGGCGAGGGCACGGGCGCGGCTCGCGGCAGCGACTCGCCGCGCAACCAGTCCACGGCTTCGAGCAGCGTGGCCGCCGCTCGTACCTCGAGCCCCGAGACGAGGGCCGCTTCGGGCGCCACATCGGCCGCGCACACGAGACGGCGCGCACCGGCGCGCCAGCACGCCTCGGCCAGCGGCAGCGTGCCGCGTGTGCCGCGCAGCCGCCCGTCGAGCGCCAGTTCGCCGAGCGCCGCGGCCTGGGCGAGCGGCGCGAGTGGTGCCTGACCCGTGGCCGCGACCAGCCCCAGCGCCAGCGCGAGATCCGCCGACGCGCCCTCCTTGCGGCGGCCCGCGGGCGCGAGGTTGACGGTGACCTTGCGGTCCGGGGGTGCCAGCCCCGCGTTGCGCAGCGCCGGCCACACGCGCTCGCGCGCCTCCTTGCCCGCGGTGTCGGCGAGACCGACGAGCACGAACCCGGGCAGCCCCGGACCCACGTCGACCTCGCAGTCGACGGCCAGCGCCTCGAGTCCCCACAACGTGGCGGTTCGCACGCGCGCGAGCAGGGGTGCCTCCGCGGGGGCGGGTCGCGGGAGCGGTTGCGGGAAGCGTGCCAGGTCGACTCGCGCCCCGGCATTCGCCCTGAGCCACTCCGCGCTCGTCGACACCCGCGCGACGCGATCGCCCCGTGCACGCTAGCGTGCACGCCATGCGCACCCACTCGCTCGCCTCACTCGCCGCCCTCGCCCTCGCCCTCCTCGCGCCCATCGCACGCGCTGCCGAGCCCACGCCCGCCGCGCTCGCGTCTGTGGCCAAGCTGCGCGCCGACGCCGACTCGCTGCGCCCGCTCGTGCGTTCGCCGCTCGCGCGGGCGTTCCTGGCCGCCACGGCCGACCTCGCGCCGGGCTCGGCCCGCACCGTGTGGCGGGACTCCGCACGTACGCGCTGGTGGAACGATCGCGACGCGCGCGCGCTGCCAGACTCGGTGCGCGCCAAGCTGGTGTCTCGTGATCTCGACGACAGCTTCTTCTGGAACACGCGCTACGGTTCGCCGCTCGCGTACACGCGCGCGCTCGAGATCGCGGCGCGGCACGGCCTCGCGGACCTCTCGGGTAAGCGTGTCGCCGACTTCGGCTGCGGCATGGTGGGGCAGCTCAAGCTCATGGCGGGCCTGGGGGCCGACGCGGTGGGCATCGACGTCGACCCCATGCTGCGCGTGCTCTACAGCGAGCCCGGCGACACCGGGGCGCATGGCAAGGGCAGTGTCCAGCTCGCGATCGGCCAATGGCCGGCTGACGCGGCGATCGAGCGCGAGGTGGGCGAGGGCTATGACCTCTTCCTGTCCAAGAACACGCTCAAGAACGGCTACCTGCACCCGGCGGAGAAGGTGGATCCGCGCATGCTGGTGCATCTGGGCGTGACGGACAGTGCGTTCGTGGCGCGGCTCGCGCGCACCGTCAAGCGCGGCGGGCTCGTGATGATCTACAACCTCTCACCCGCGCCAGCGCCGCCGGGCAAGCCGTACATCCCGTGGGCAGATGGGCGCTGCCCGTTCCCGCGTGCGATGTGGACGGCGAACGGCTTCGACGTGCTCGCCTACGACGAGGACGACGGCCCGGCCGCGCGCGCGATGGGACATGCGCTGGGTTGGGACGCGGGCGACTCGGGCATGAAGCTCGACACCGACCTGTTCGCGCACGTGAGCGTGTTCCGCCGGCGCTGAGCGTGCTCGGTGCGACACGGGCTCACTTCCGCGGCGGCGCCCCCGGCATCACCAGGTGCAGCGCCAGTTCCCAACGGCGTGCCTCGCCCTGCCGCCACACGTTCAGGTACCAGCTCGAGTCCGCGCCCGCGTCCGTGTCGCGCACGAACGACCCGTAGGTGTAGCCGAGGTCACCGGCCTCCGAGATGAACTGCGCGGTGGACAGCATGCTCGGACGTTCCGCTCGCGCGGCCAGCGTGTCGTGTGCCGCGAGCAGCCCGGCCACGCGCGGTAGCCCCTCTCGCAGCAGCAGCAGGCGCTCGGCCCCGTGCAGGCGCACCGCGCCCGCAGTGGTGCTGGCGGCGGCGGCCTTGGCGAAGTCGGCGTCGGCACGCCACAGCGACTCGCGTCGCGCGAGCGGTCCCGTGCCTGTGCGTGCGCGTGCAGGCAGCGTGGACGCGGAGGGCTCGGTCACGCGCGCGTCGGGTTCGATCGCGTGCGAGATGCCGCCGTCGATCACCGCCCGCCACACGCCGTCCGCCTCGCGCCGCCACACGGTCACGTACTCGCCTGCGCCGTCGATCGTGCGCTGGGTGCTGTCGCGCTGGATCGTCCACGGCCCGGTCGTCCAGCCCAGGTCGCCGCTCGCGCTGATCTCCGCGTGCCACGGCCGCCACGCGAGCCGAACGGGCGTCGCCGGGCGCGACTCGAACCACGCGCGACCCAGCACCGGGCCGGGGCGGAACAGGATCGCGCTCGCCGCCAGATGCTCGAGGAACGCGGCGCGCATGCCGCGCGCGGCCGCGGCGTTCGCGAATGCGCGCTCGCGCTCGATGAGCACCTCGGCACTCGTCGGGGCCGGCTGCGCTGGCGCAGGCGTGGTGCTCCGGGCGATCGCCGCCAGCGCGCAGGCGAGGACCGCGAGTCGGACCGCGTGTCGGGTGGGGGCGTGCATCGAGTCCCTCTCGGGTCGGGGCCGGGGAGCCGCTCAGCTATACGCCCGCGATGCGGCCCCCGTGCCCGCAGCGCGACGAGCGCACCCGTTCGCCGGGCGGATGCGGATCGCGCCATGCCGCATGGAACCGGGCGGATCGCCAGCGCACCACGCCGATGCGCACGGACAGTGCGCCAAAGCGGCACGAACGCCTCAAGCGGCCGGCACTTGGAGCCGATGACCCCGGGGCGGATCTCCACCCGGCATGCGTCATCCCGGCTCCTCCGTCCCCACCGAGGATCATGCTCCGTTCCATCGCCCGATACCTGCAGCGACACCGTGCGCGACTCACGGCGTCGGTCGCCCGTCCCCTGCGACGGGCGCTGGGCGAGGCGTCGGCACGCGAGGAGAGCGAGGCGCTGATCACCGCGCTGCGGCAGGCGTTCCGCCACTCGCGACCCGATACGTTCCTCGACGAACTGCAGCGTGCCTCGGCGCGCTGGACCGAGCACGGCGTCACGCCGGTCGAGAGCATCGAGGCCATGCTGGCCATGGTGCGCGGCACGCCGTCCACCGAGTCGGCGCTCGACGATGCCGCGGTGCTCACCGTGCTCGAGTCCATGCCCGGTGCCGTGGCGCATCTCGACCCGCAGGGGCGCGTGCTGCAGGCCAACACGGCGTTCCTGCGCGCGACCGCCGAGTACGACCAGGCCCTGCCGGGCACGCCGCTCGAGGACCTGCTCGCGCCCGACTCGCGCCCGGTGGTGGCGGCGTATGCGTCGGCCGAGGGCGCCTCCACGGGCATCCTCACGCTGGGGCGCGTGCGGCTCGAGGCCGAGCCCGGCCGCGAGTGGCTCGCGGTGGCGATGCCGTTCGCGGTCGACGGGCGCCGCGCGGGCGCACTGCTGACGCTGTCGCCCGACGTGCCGGGGCTGGGCGCCGAGGCCAGCATCAACTCGCTGCTCGCGCGCGAGAAGCGCCAGAGCGAGAAGTTCGCCGCACTGCTCGCCGTGAGTCATGCGGTCGGCAACTCGCTCGAACTGGACACGATCCTCAAGACCATCGCCAAGCTGGTGCGGCAGGTGATCCAGACCGACGAGTGCACGGTGTTCCAGTTCGACGAGAAGGCGCAGGTGCTGCGCCCCGTGGTGTGCGACGCGCAGTCGTTCGTCGAGGAGATGATGGCCGTGCGCCTCAAGTTGGGAGAGGGCATCACCGGCATGGTGGCGCAGACGGGCCGCGGCGAGATCGTGCACGACGCCGAGGCCGATCCGCGCGCGATCACCGTGCCGGGAACGCCTGCCGAGCAGACCGCGCTGCTCTGCGTGCCGCTGCTGTCGCGCGAGAAAGTGCTCGGCGTGATCACGCTCACGCGCATCGGCGACCGCAGTTTCGAGGACGAGGACCTCGAGCTGGCCACGCTCTTCGCAGGGCACTGTTCGGCCGCGATCGCCAACGCGCATCTGTACGAGGACATGAAGGCCGCGTACGAGCAGCTCAGCTCCACGCAGGCGCAGCTCGTGCAGTCGGCCAAGCTCAATGCCCTCGGCGAGATGGCCGGCGGCGTGGCGCACGACTTCAACAACATCCTGG
>CADEFY010000016.1 GCA_902826705.1 uncultured bacterium | reverse complement strand
GCGTGCGCGCGACAGGTCGAGGGGGTCAGCCATCCTTGCGGCTCCAGTCGTACGGGATGCTCGGATCGTGCGCCGGCACGCGGTGCTCGTCGGGATCCTTGTAGTCGTAATGGTACGTGGGCGTGTTCACCAGGTAAGCCGGCTCGGTCCCGATGCCCTTCATGCCGTGCAGCACGAGCGGTGGGATCACCAACAGCGTGGGATTCTTGTCGCCGAGGAAGAACTCGTTCACCTCGCCCTTGGTGGGGCTGTCCTCGCGCGAGTCGTACAGCACCACTTTGGACATGCCCTTCACCACCACGAAGTGGTCCGTCTGCTTCTTGTGGTAGTGCCAGCCCTTGACGACCTCGGGGTACACGACGGTCAGATACACTTGGCCGAAGCGCTGGAAGAACGGATCGTCGTCGCGCAGCATCTCCATGAGCCAGCCGCGCTCGTCGGGGATGACCTTGAGCGGCTTGGTGAGGACCCCGTGGATCATGGCGCTCCCTTCAGCGCTTCGCCGTGCGGCGGCGCGCCTTCTTGGCCGGCTGGCCTGCACGGCCGCGGCCGACGCCGATGTGACGCCAGCCCTTGGACTCGATCTCGTCCGGCTCGTAGACGTTGCGCAGGTCGCACAGCACCGGGCGGCGCACGAGCCGCTTGAGCTTGGCCAGATCCAGGTTCCGGAACTCGTTCCACTCGGTCACGATCGCCACAGCGTCGGCGCCGCGGCAGCAGTCGTACGCGTCTGCGGCGAACGTGACGCCCTTGAACTCGCGCATCTCCTCGGCACGCGGCATCGCCACGGGGTCGAACGCGACCACCTTGAGCCCGCGCTTCTTGAGCCCCTGGATGATCGCCGTGCTCGGCGCCTCGCGCATGTCATCGGTGTTGGGCTTGAACGCCAGCCCCAGCACGGCGACGCGCTTGCCGCGCGGCGAGCCCACCGACTCCACGATCTTGCGCACCATGCGGTCGATCTGGCGCTCGTTGGCGTCGATGCACGCTTCGACGATCCCCATGCGCTCGCCCGCGGCGCGTGCGAACGCGGCCAGCGCGTGCGTGTCCTTGGGGAAGCAGCTGCCGCCGTAGCCGGGGCCCGCGTGCAGGAACTTGCCGCCGATGCGGCGGTCCATGCCGATGCCCTTGGCCACGGTCTTCACGTCGGCGCCCATCGCCTCGCACACGAGCGAGATCTCATTGATGAACGAGATCTTGGTGGCCAGGAAGCAGTTGGACGCGTATTTGATCAGCTCCGCGGTCTCGAGCGTGGTGAGCACCATGGGCGTCTCGAGCAGGAACAGCGGGTCGTGGATGCGCTTGAGGATCTCCTGCGACTTCTTGCTCTCGGCGCCGATCACGACGCGGTCGGGCCGCATGAACGTCTCGATCGCCGAGCCCTCGCGCAGGAACTCGGGATTGGACGCCACATCGAACGTTCGGCCGCGCTTGGCGTGCTTCTTCATCCAGCCGTACAAGTCGCGCGCGGTGCCCACGGGCGCGGTGCTCTTCTGGACCACGAGCGTGTAGCCGTCGAGGTTCTGCGCCACCGTCTTGGCGACGGCGTAGATGGCGCTGGTGTCCGCGCTGCCGTCGGCGCGAGGCGGCGTGCCGACGGTGATGAACACGACGTCGGCGCCCTTCAGAGTCGCCTTGAGGTCACTGGTGAAGTGCAGGCGCCCCTCGTTGACGTTGCGCGCCACCATCTCGGGCAGACCGGGCTCGAAGAAGGGCAGCTCCAGCGCCTTCAGGCGCTCGATCTTGCCGCTGTCCGAATCGACGCAGGTCACGTTGTGCCCGAAGTCCGCGAGGCAGGCTCCGGTGACGAGGCCGACGTAGCCGGTCCCGACGACGGTGAGGTTGTACAAGGGGGGGTCCTTTCGGAGGTTGGGCGCAGTTCGCGGGTGCGGCGCCGCCTCGAGGCGGCTGCCGCGTCGGTGCGCGGATGGCGGGCAAGGTTAGGCGCACGCTCTGGAGGGGTCAACCCTTGCGCGTGGCAGGTCGCCCCCACATCATCGCCCGATGGGTCACCCGCGCGACTCGGTCCACACGCAGCTCGAGGTGCCGGCCGGTCTCATGTTCCGAGTTCCCTTCACGACCCTCGAACACTCGCGGATCGCGGTGCCTGCGCATGCCGTGAGGCTGTCCGAGGCCGATCGACGGGAGATCGGCTTCTGGTCCGGCGACGAACGCTACAATCGAAACAGCGGCCTGTGGGACCACCTGTCGATCAAACTGGCGGAGTTGGACGCGTTCCGCGCGCTCCTGCCACTGCTCGACGTGCGTGCAAGTGCCCGCGTGCTCGAACTGGGAGCCGGTCAGGCGTGGGCGAGCGCCCTCGTCAAGCACTCAGCGCCGAGCGCCGAGGTGCATGCATCGGAGTTGTCGAGCGAGGCATTGATGGGTGCTGCACACTGGGAGCAATTGCTCGGAGTGCAGCTCGACGGACTCTGGGCGTTCCCCGCGGACCAACTTCCCTTCGAGGACGGACAGTTCGACCGTGTGTTCGCCTTCGCGGCCTTCCACCACTTCGCCATCGGAGGGCGCGCCGTCGCGGCACTGGAGCAGACGCTGCGACTCGTCCGCCCCGGCGGTCGGCTCGTCCTGCTCTGCGAGCCCGTCTCGCCTGCAGCGCTGCGCGGCTGGCACCGAGCACGCCTCAACCGCATCCGAGAGGCGACCGGCAGTGATGTCGAGGAGGAGGTGCTCGTCTACTCCGAGCTGGCGCGCGCCGCCCGGACCCTCGGGTTCGAGCCCTCGATCCGCTACAACGCGCATCTGCGGCCGCCGCAGCAGTCGGTCGCCTCGGAGACCCGCGACCTGCTCGTGCGTCTGGTGCCAGCGCTGGGTCGGTTGACCCCCATCGGGGCACATCTGACGTTCGAGCGCGCCGCCCGCTGACCTCGCGTCACGCCTGCTGGCGCCAGTGCTCCAATGTGTCGCGCAACGTCTGGCTGAGGCTGCGCCGCGTGTGCCAGCCGGTCTGCGCGCGCGCGCGCGCCGGATCGCCCACCAGGTAGGGCACATCGGCGGGTCGCAGCCGGGCCGGATCGACCTCGATGCGCACGGACGCGCTCGACATGGCCACCAGCTCGGCGACGAGGGCATCGAGTCGCACGCCTTCGCCGCGACAGAGGTGGTAGACCTCGCCAGCCACGCCATGCTCGAGCAGCGCGACGTAGCCCTCGGCGATGTCGCTCACGTGACTGAGATCGCGCGTGACCTCGAGGTTGCCCACGCGCAGCACGGCTTCGCGCTCCCCGCGCTCGATCGAGGCGATCTGCTGCGCGAAGGACGGCAGCATGAATCGCGGCGTCTGCCCTGGCCCCGTGTGCCCGAACGGCCGCACGCGCACGAGGTCGAGGCCGTGCGCGCGCGCCAGCCCCTCGGCCACGCGCTCAGCAGCGGCCTTCGACAACGCGTAGGGCGAGACGGGCGCGATCGGGTGCGACTCGTCCACGCGGCGCCCGGGCTCGGTGGCGCCGTACACTTCGCTCGTGCCCACCCACAGCACACGCGCGCGCGGCGCTGTGGCGTGCACCGCCTCGAGCAGCCCCCAGGTGCCGAGCACGTTGGCTCGGAACGTCCCCGCGGGATCGGCGAACGATGCCGCCGCGCTGCTCTGCCCCGCCAGATGCACGATCGCACTGGGGGCCGCTTCGGCCAGCACGGTGCGCAGGGCGGTCGCATCGAGCAGGTCGAGCGACCGCCAGGCGGACAGGGCCTCCGACTTCGGGGCCTCGCCGAGCCCGCCGCCCCAGACCTCGTGCCCGGCGCCGGCCAGCGCCTGCGCCAGATGCGGACCCACGAAGCCGCCCGCGCCGGTGATGAGGACGCGCATCGGCCTCACGCTGCAGCTCCGCGCCGCAGCAACGACCACGCCTCACGCGGATCGACGAAGCGCGTGACCGTGAGCAGCGCACCACACACCGCCACGGCGCCGACCCCCGCGGCGATCGCCACGCCCAGGGCGGGCACCTGCCCCCCCGTGGACAGGAGCCGAGTCAGCCATAGGCCGAGCGCGACGCCCGAGGTCTGCGCGACCACCGGTGCGCCGAACGTGTCCCAGAGCACCGCACGGATGGGCATCGACAACGCGCGGCCGAGCCGGAGGAGGAACCACACCGAACTCACGGCGTTCGCCACGCACATCGCGATCAGGATGCCGCGCAGGCCGAGCGCGGGCATCAGCAGCGCGGCGATCGCGAGGTGCACGAGCAGCGCGACTCCCGACCACTCGAGCTCGAGCGCCGGACGGCCGGTGGCGCGCGCGAGGATGCTGGCGGGGCCCGCGGGACTGGCGAGGTAGGCGGCCACGGCCAGCGCCTGCAGAGCGAGGGCGGCGTCGGGCGAATCGCCTCCGAGCCATACGCGGAGCAACGGCGACGCCGCACCCACCAGACCGCACGTGACCATCGCGGACACGGCGAGCACCCAACGCGTCGAGCGGCCATGCAGCAAGGCGAGCGCGGCGCGATCGCCCCTCGCCCACATCTCGGTCGCCGTCGGGTAGATGGCTGTGGTGATGAACTGCGGGAACGACGAGGCCGCGGCGGCGACACGCATGCCGATCTCGTACGGGGTCACGGCGGCCAGCGCGACCCAGCGTGCGAGCAGCACCTTGTCCACCTGCTGGTGCGACACCGCGAGGAAGTTGGAGATCTGCACGGGGCCGCCGAACTCCCAGACCTCGCGGCGATGCCGCCACGCTCGGCCGAGCGAGCCGAACCGGAAGCGCGGCGCGCCGTGTCGCAGCAGCGTCAGGCTCACGATCGCCCCGAGGATCCAACCCACGACGACCGCGCCGATCATGTAGCTCAACCCCTGCGCCGTGGCCAACCCGAGCATGATGCCGAGCCCCTGGCACAGTGCCGTCGCGGTGACCGCGCCACTCGCCAGGTCGAAACGGTCATGCGCCTGCAGGGTCCCCGCGATGGTCTGGACGACGCCCGAGAGCACCATCACGAGTCCGCCGGCGATGAACGACCAGCGCGCCGCCGGCTCGACTGCGGCGGGCACGCGCAGCCATCCGATCGCGGCATCGGAGAGCAGCGCAGCCGCCGCGATCGCCAGCACGCCGAGTGCGGTGTAACCCGACAGCGCGAGCGTCGCGTGGTCGCCGCCGCCATCCGGCTCGCCCAGCGCGCGAGAGGCGGAGACCTGTCTCATGGCGATCTGCGAGAGACCGAGGTCGAGCGACAGCAGCCAGAAGCTGAGCGCGTAGAAGAGCGCCCACACGCCGAACGCCTCGGGGCCGAGCGCCCTCACCAGTGGCGGCGTGAGCGCCAGCCACATCAGCAACACGATGATCCGGCCCGTCGCCGACGCCACCGCATTGCCTGCGAGTCGCCTGCCGAGTCCGGTGCCCTGCGGCGGAGTGCTCATGGCGTGCGCGGTCGCGCGGCGCTCAGTGCGTGCGCCAGTACTCGAGCATGTCCTTCAGCGTCTGCTCGAACGGGATCGTGGGCTGCCACCCCGTCGCCTTCACGAACTTCGAGTTGTCGCCGAGCAGGATCGGCACGTCGGAGGGCCGCAGCCGAGCTGCGTCCTCCTTCACCTCGATCTTCGCGGTGGACAGACTGAGCAGGTGATCGAGCGTCTTCTGGATCGTCCACGCCTTGCCGCTGCAGATGTTGTACACCTCGCCGGGCTCGCACTTCTCGAGCGCGAGCACATACGCGCGCACCATGTCGCGCACGTCGGTGAAGTCGCGCTGAGCCTCGAGGTTGCCCACGTGCACGACGGGCTTCTTCTTGCCCTTCTCGATGTCGGCGATCTGCTTGGCGAAGTCGCTCGCCACGAACACCGGCCCGCGGCGCGGCCCCTCGTGGTTGAACCCGCGCGTGCGAACGCTGTCGACCTTCCAGGACATCCAGTACTGATAGCCGAGCATGTCCTGCGCGACTTTGCTCACGGCGTAGGGCGAGAGCGGCCGCAGCGGATTGGTCTCCTTGATCGGCACCTCGTCGGGGTACACCATGCCGTACTCCTCGGAGGAGCAGGCGAGCTGGATGCGCGTCTTGATACCGAGCCGGCGCACGGCCTCGAAGATGTTGACCTGTGCGAGCACATTGGTGGTGAGCGATTCGCTCGGCGCGATCCACGACGTGGGCACGAACGACTGCGCCGCGAGATGGAAGATCCAGTCCGGCTTGACCTTCTCGATCGTGTCCATGGTCGACGTGGCGTCACGCAGGTCGCATTCGAGCAGGGTGATCTTGTCGCGGAAGTGCTCGATGTTCTCGGTGCGGCTGCGCCAGCGCCAGATGCCGAACACTTCACAGTCGCCACGCGGCAGCAGGTAGTCGACGAGATGGCTGCCGGCGAATCCAGTGACGCCGGTGATGAGGACGCGACGCATGCACGCTCCTTGGGCAGGTGCTCTGAGATGTACCGAGAACCGCCGCACGGTAGGGTGCACGAACGCGGGACGTCAACGGCGGCGGTCACGTCATGCGGTGAGAGCGACGCATCCGCCGCGGCGGCCCGCTCAGCGCCCGGCGCCGGCCTCCGCCACACCACGGGGCATCGCGCTCCCGCGCGAGCGGTCCTTCCAGCGCACGATCGGCAGCGGCTCGGGCGCCCACAGCGAACGCACGGCCAGCGCCCACTCCGCCGCATCCATGCGCGATCGCGCGAACTCCCGGTCGAACGCGATCCACGCTCGCCGTGCGGAGTGGGCGTAGGCCGGGTCTCCCGTCGCCGCACTCAGCTCGACGAGGAACCGGCAGGTGCGGGCGTTGTCATCGAATGCCCGCCGCGCGCGCCGCGCCCGACCGAACCGGTCGGCGGCGTAATCCGTGCGGAATCCGCCCTTCTTGGCGTCCTCGAAATGGCTCAGCACGTGGTCCGCGCAGAAGCGCGCGCGGATCAGGTCGCTGTCGTTGGCGGTGACCTGCCAGGCGAGCAGGTGCGCACGACCGACCTCGACCTGGTCGAGCAGGATCGAGGGCTCGCGGATCGTGCCGAGCCGATCGCGGCGCACCATTCCCAGCTCCGGGTGGTGCGAGCTGCCCCAAAGGCGCGCGAACGTGCGGCGAGCGAAGTCGCGATGCGAGGGATCGGCCGCGGCCGCTCCCGCACGCCACCAGGCCTGCAGGCCGACGCCGTTGGACTCCGGTTCCAGATCGGCCATGGCGATCTGACCCGTGAAGAACCCGCCGCGCGGATCCTGCAGCACACGCTCGAAGTGGTCCTCGACGAAGCTCTGGTCGCGCCTCCATGCCCTGCCGCCCGGGAGCGCGCCCGCCAGCGTGAGCAGCTCGAGACGTCGCGCGTTGGGGATCGTGTGCTTCTCGAACCCCGGCTGCCTCGGATCCATGTCGCGGATGCCATCCACGTAGCCACCACCCACGGTGTCCAGCAACTGCCGCGTCCAGGTGAGCGATCTCATGGCACGCTGCTGCCACTGCGCATCGCCGTCGCGGCCGCGCGCGAACGCCAGCTCGATCGCGGCTTCGTTCGGACGCCCGTCCCGGCCCACGAACCCGCCGCGCGCGCTGTCGTAGCCCGCACCGACCTCGGCGCACAGCCGTTCGTACAGCTCGCGATCCGCCGGGTGCGCATGGAGCGGGTGCATCTTCACGAACCGCGGCACCACCAGGACGGGCGAGATCGCCGTGCTGGCCGGGCGCACCGCACCACGCACCGGCGGCTTGGCGACCGGAGGGCGAGCCCCGGCGCGGCCGGGGGGCGGCACCGGTGGACGCGCGCGTCCCGGAGGCACCGCGGGGGGCGCGGCGAGCGATGTGGCAGGAGCGAGTGCGGTCGCCATGGCGCACGCCACGGCGACCGCCCACACCAGAGGTCGGGAGGCGGGCTTCACTCCCGGGTCATCGGCACCTCACTCGAGGATCTTGAGCACCGTCAGGACCGCGATCGCCACGCCCATCAGGCTCTCCCCCGCGATCAGGCCCGAGGCGACCGGCACCGTGTGGCGGTCGTGGCGCGTGGCGTCGCGGCGGCTGTAGAGATACGCGATCAGCGCGCCCAGGAAGAACGACACCGAGTAGTAACCGCCGAACGTGAAGGCCAGGCCCAGCCCGGTGGGCGACGGGATCCAGTTACGCCACCTCGGGTACGCGCGTTCGAGCATCACGAGCACGATGCCGAGCACCGAGCCGACCAGGATGCCGATCTGCGCGCTCGTCGGCAGCTCGCCCGGCCCCTTGGCCAGCAGTTCGGCGACGCTGCGCCACACGAGCGCGGCGGGCGCAGGCCACTGGTCGCCGCCCAGCACGCTGGCGTCGCGGATCAGGAAGAAGAACGCAGGCACCACCACCAAGCCGCCCGCGATCACTCCGAAGAACTGCGCGATGAACTGCTGGCGTGGATTGGCGCCGAGCAGATAGCCGCTCTTCAAGTCGGTCAGCAGGTCGCCCGCGTGGCTCACAGCGCCCGCCGTGACGTTGGCCGTCATCAGGTTCACCGTGACGTCGCCCGGCTTGATCGCGCCGAACGTGAGCTGCGTGATCTTGCTGATCGGGCCGACCGGAGTGACGTCGGTCTCGCCCGTCGCTCGCGCCGCGACGACGACCAGGATGAACGTGGCCAGCACCGCGATGATCCCCATCCACCACGAGATGTCGAACGCGTAGTGGCCCACGACGACGATCGTCGCACCCAGCACGATCGTGCCGATCAGGAACCAGCTCGCCGGCACCTCGATCCTCTCCATGGGATCGGCCTCACCGGTCTTGCCCTTGGCGAAGCTCGCGAGCGTCGAGAACGCGCGGATCACGGTCTTCCAGTTGAGTGCGAACAGCAGCAGCCCGGAGGTGACCATCATTGGAACGCCGATCCACAGCGACCAGCTCGAGATCTTGCGGAAGCTCACCGTCTCGATGTCGCCGTTGGCCACGAAGATCGGCGCCAGGATGCCGTAGTTGATGATCGCGCCGAGCAGCATGCTGCCGGCCTGCCGGAGTCCGATCAGCGCGCCGCCCGCCACGAACAGCAGCGAGCCCTCGAAGGCGAGCGTGTAGTTCTGCAGCGTCCACGGCGACTGCGTGACCGCGCCGGTCGCCGCATCGGTGACGGGCCGCGAGCCCAGCCAGCCGCCCTTGATCCACCCCGTGCCCCATGTGGCGGGGATGAACGCCCTGAACCCGCCGGGGATGTTGGCGTCGCGACACCAGGTGATGAGCCCGCCGATCAGCGCGGCGAACCCGAGCGCCTTGGCCTGTCTGCTCGCTTCATCGCCCTTGGCATGCAGGGCCCGCAGCGTGGCCGCCGCAGCCGTGCCACTGGGATAGGGCAGCTGTTCGACATTGATGTACTGGCGCTTGGCCGGCACGGCGAGGAACACGCCGAGGAACGAGATCAGGATCACCCACACGATCAGGATGTGCTGCGGCGGCACGGCGCTGGGGTTGAGCATCATGAGCGCGGGGATCGCGTTGGCGATGCCGGCCGACGTCATCGATCCGGCCGCCGAGGCCGCCGACTGCATGGCGTTGTTCTCGAGGATCGAGAACGGCGCCAGGCGGAACACCTTGGTGAGTGTCTGGAAGATCGCGAAGGCCAGGATGCACGAGGTGATCGCCACCCCCATGCTCCAGCCGGCCTTGAGCGCCACGTACACATTGGACAGGCACATGAGGGCGCCGAGCACCATGCCCATGGCCACGGCTCGCACGGTGGCCTGCCGCATCGAGTCGCCCTGGTAGACGTTCTCGAACCAGTGCCGTTCGATCTCCTCGGCGGACTTGGGAGTGCCGTCGGGATGCAGTCGCGGGTCCTGCTCGGCCACCTGGAGCCTCGTGAGTGGAGGGTCGCGGTCAGTGCGGCGTGCGTCGTGGCAGCGCGGCGGACTGTCGCGGACGGCGGCCCCGCAGGGCAAGCGCTGATTCACGCTGCGCGGCGGCGGGCGGCCCTGCGCAGATGTTCAGCGCGGCAGGGCGTCGCGCCAGCGCTGCGCCTCGGCGCGGCGCGGTCCCTCGGGCAGTTCGGCGAGGTAGCGATCGATGGCCGCGCGCGCGATCGCCTCACGGGCCCTCGTCGGCTGCGCGCGCCAGGCTCGCAGGCGGGCGTCCGCCGCGGTGCGCATCGCGGCGAGACGACTGGCGGAGCCCCGGGCACGCGACAGCGAGTCGTCTGCGCGCGTGGCCACCGAGTCCCAGCGCGCGGCCGGCGCCACATCGAGCGCGCCCGCGCCACGCATCGCGGCATCGCGCGGCACGGCCATGCCGTCGCCCAGCGCGGGCACGGCCTTGAGCGAGATGCTCAGCGGCTGCACACCCCCCTTGCCGCGCATCAGCAGCCGCTGCGGCTCGAAGCCCACCGCCAGCACCTGCAGCGTGGCGTCACGGCCAGCCGCGGGCAGGCAGAAGCGGCCCGTGGTGTCGGTGCGCGCGATGCGGCCGGTCTCGGGCACGGTCACCGTGGCGCCGGCGATCGCGCGGCCCGCGGCATCGCGCACCACGCCGCACCACTCCGATCCGTCCTCGCTCGCTCGCGAGGAGGCGTCCTCGTCGAACGCGCTGATCGCCGCCGGCGCCGGCGCGCTCGGCGCGGCCAGCGCGTTGGCTGCACGCGGTGCGGCGACCTTGGCCGAGAGTTCGCGACGCGCATCGGTCTGCGACTGGGCCGTCTCCTTGGACTGGGCCGGCGGGTCCGTGCGCGCGAGCGGCGAGGCGACCGCGCGGCGCTTGAGCTCCGTGATCGCCTGGCGCTGCGCATCGGCGGTGGGCGCAGGTGCCGTCGCAGGCGCGTCGGCGCGATCGCGCGCGAGCAATCGGTCGCTCTCGCGCGGCACCGGCACCACCTCGCCCCCCTCGACCGCGCGCAGCTCCTGCATGCGGCCGGTCGTCGCCGAGCGGCCGGCGGCCACGGCGGGCGGCGCACCGGGCGCTGCAGCGCGCGGCGCGGCATCGGCCATGGCGCGCGAGTCGGAGCCCGATCGCGTTCGCGCGGGTGCCGGCGTGGCGGGCGCCTCGCGATCGGACGACTCCTGCACCTGCGGCGCCGCTTCGGTCGCCGGAGCACTCGAGGCGCTCGGCTCCGGGATCCGCGCCTCCAACGCGACGGGCGGTGCGGGGCCCCGCTGCATGAGCTGCCACGTCCAGCCTGCGGCCACCACGAACGCGAGCGTGCCGCCGATCGCCGCGATGCGGCGCGGCGTCGCGAACCAGCCCCAGAACCCGCTCGGGCGCGTCGGCACCGGCGCCGGTGCGGCGGCTGCATCGGCCGCGATGCGCGCGGCGACGCGGTCGGCGAACGACTCGAAGTACGCCTCGCCCGGGTCGTGCGTGAGCGCGGTCGCGAGCGCGGCGTCGTTGGCGCCCAGCTCGGCGAGGCGAGCGCGGCAGGCCTCGCACTGCGCGAGATGCGCATCGGCCTGCGCCGACGCGGCGGCGGGCAGCGCCTCGTCGAGGCGGGCGCTCAGTTGGTCGTCGGTCAGATGGGACATGTCGGGACTCATGGTCGGGCTCCCCCCGCGCGCGCGTCGAGACGCCGCTTGAGTTCGGCGCGTGCGCGCGACAGGCGCGACATCACGGTGCCGATCGGGATGTGGAGGGCCGTGGCGATCTCCTCGTAGCTCGCGTCCTGGAGCGTGCGCAGCGCGAGCACCGCCTGGTGCTCGGGCGAGAGCTCGGCGAACGCCGCGCGCAGGCGCTCGTCGTGCTCGCTGCGCGCGCGGTGCTCGGCCGGGTCATCGTCCACGCCCCACTGCTTCCCCGCTTCGATCATCGGCTCGATCGACTGCTCCGGGCGCCGCTTGCGGTGGCGGAACAGCGAATAGGCCTGGTTGGTGCAGATCCGCGCGAGCCATGGCATGAGCGGCTGTCCCAGCTCGAAGCGCGCGATGGCGCCCCAGGCCCGCACGAAGGTCTCCTGTGCCAGGTCGTCCGCGTCGGCGGCGTTGCGCGTCAGTCCATAGGCGATGCGGTGCACCGACCGCTGGTGACGGCGGACGAGTTCGGAGAACGCCCGCTGGTCCCCGCGCTGACTGGCGGCGACCAGGGCCGTGTCTTCGGGCCCGGCATCTGGACTACGCGCGTCCGGCGAGTTCATTCCCATGCAAAGTGGCGCGGGGAGCCCTTGCGGGTCAAGGGGTTACGCGGCTCAGGCCCGTGCGGCGGCCAGCGCCCGGTCGCGCTCGGCGCGTGCGGCGGCCAGCGCCTCGCCGGGATCGGCGGCGGCGGTGATCGCCCGACCCAGCACGAGCAGCGAGGCGCCATCGCGCACGGCGCTGTCGATCGTGGCCACGCGCTTCTGGTCCTGCGTGGCACCGCCCGCGGGCCGGATCCCCGGCGTGACGGTGAACACCTCGCGCCCGAGCGCAGCCGTGAGCCCGCGCACGTCGGCTGCCGAGCACACGACGCCCTTGGCGCCGGCGTCGAGCGCGAGCTGCGTGAGCCGGGCGGCGGTGGCGAAGAGCTCGAACGGCTGCGCGAAACCGGGCGGCATCTCGGCGGGATCGAGGCTCGTGAGCAGCGTCACCGCCACCACGCGCGTCGCCCCGCCGGCTGCGGCGATGCCGTCGCACGCCGCGCGCACCATGGCGCCGCCGCCCGTGGCATGCACCGTGAGCAGATCGGCGCCGGTGCGGGCGGCCGAGACGGCAGCGCCCTGCACCGTGTGCGGGATGTCGTGCAGCTTGAGATCCAGGAACACGCGCCGCCCGCGCTCGCGCAGCGCGCGCACCGCGGCCGGCCCCTCGGCGGTGAACAGCTCGAGCCCGACCTTGGCCAGCTCGGGACCGGGCCCGAGCCGCGCATCGAGCGCCAGCGCGTCGGCGAGCGTGGGCACGTCGAACGCGATGGCGAACTCGGGGGCGTGGGTCATCGCGTGCTCTCCGCTGCGACCGGCGCCGCCGGCTCCTGCGCTGCGGTGGCCGAGAAGCGGCCGCGCAGGTCATCGAGCCGCGCGAGCCCGCGCGCGGCGAGCCATTCGCGCATCTCGGCCACCACGCGCGGCGCCGCGCCCGGTTCCACGAACGTGGCGGTGCCCACCTGCACTGCAGTGGCGCCCGCGGCGATGAACTCCAGGGCGTCGCGTCCAGTCACGATGCCACCCGAGCCGATCACCGGGATCCGCACGGCGCTCGCGGCCTCGTGGCAGCGCGCCAGCGCGAGCGGCTTGATCGCCGGGCCGGACAGACCGCCCGTGGCGCGGCCGAGGCGCGAGCCCATGCGGTCGAGGTCGACTGCGAGCCCGACGAACGTGTTGACCGCGGTGATCGCATCGGCGCCACCGGCCTCGCACGCGCGCGCGGTCTCTCGGATGTCGGTCACGTCGGGCGACAGCTTGGCGATCAACGGCCGCGCCGTGTGCCGCCGCAACCGGCGCAGGGTCTGCTCGAGGCGCGCGGGATCCGCCCAGTAGCGCGCGCCGCCCGCCGCCACGTTGGGGCACGAGAAGTTGACCTCGAACGCGCCCACCGAGCCCGATGCGCCGAGCGCGGCGAGCAGGGTCTCGAGCTCCTCGGCCGTCTCGCCACCGATCGAGGCGATCACCGTGGCGCGCAGCTTGGCCAGCCGCGGCAGCTTCTCGTCGCGGAAGCGCGCGAGCCCCACGTTCTCGAGCCCGATCGAGTTGAGCATGCCGCTCGCGGTCTCGGCCACGCGCGCAGGAGCGTTGCCGCTGCGCGGCTCCACGGTGACCGTCTTGGTCACGACGCCGCCCAGACTCGTCAGGTCCACCACGTGCGCATACTCGTCGCCGTAGCCGAACGTGCCGCTCGCCGTGAGCACCGGGTTGCGCAGCTCGAGCGTGCCGATGCGCACGCGCAGGTCGACGCGCCCGGCGGCGATCGGCCGCGGGGCGGAGCGCTCGGAGTGGCTCATGACACGCGCTCCCAGTCGAGTTCGCGCGATTCGAACACCGGGCCATCGGTGCAGCACATGGCCCATTCGGGATTGCCCTGCAGGGCGTTCGCGGAGGCACCCTGGGCAAGCACACGGTCGCGCGCGGCGTGCGAACGCGGCAGCGGGCAGCCGCGGCAGACGCCGGTGCCGCAGGCCATCACCGATTCCATGGCCAGATGCGCCCGAGCGCCGCGCGCCATGGCCCACTCCGCCACGGCCGCCAGCATGCCGTGCGGTCCGCACGCGTGCAGCACGAGCGGCGGTTCGAGACCGGGCGCGAGCCGCTCGAGCACGTCGATCACGGTGCCCTGCGTGCCACGCGATCCGTCGTCGGTGGCCACGTGCAGGCGGCTGCCCATGCGCGAGAGGCGCAGGCGGGCGCCGGCCACCCCTACGAGCAGCGCCTTGGTGCGGGCGCCGAACACGAACTCGCAGCGGCGCCGCGCGCGCGAGAGCGCCTCGGCGGCCATGAGCAGCGGCGCCACGCCGCGTCCGCCCGCCACCAGGATGGGCGTGCCCGGCTCCTCGAGCGGATAGCCGCGGCCGAGCGGGCCGGTCACCTCGACGTGCGCGCCGGGTTCGAGCGCGGCCAGCGCGCGCGTGCCCGTGCCGACCGGCGCGTAGAGGAACCCCACCAGCAGCCGCCCGCGCGAGCGGCGCGCGCTCGCCACGCTCATCGGCCGGGGCAGCAGCACGGGCGAGGGCGGCGGCAGCAGCAACTGCGCGAACTGTCCCGCCACGGGCGTCTCGAAGCCCTCGGGCATCTCGAGTTCCAGCCAGCGGAAGCCCTCACCCTGCGCCGTGTGCGTGCGGACGCACGCCGACACCTGCCGCCAGGTGCGCGTCTGCGTCACGCTCATCGCGGGTCCGGCGCGCGCGTGGTGTCGCGCGCGGTCGAGTCCGGCGGCGTGCGCGTGGTGTCGCGCGGCACCGGGCTCAGACCGTGCAACCCGAGCGGAGGGGGCGCGTCGCCCGGCAGGCCGGGCGGCATCTGCGCCGCGCGCCGCAGCGAATCGAGCGTGGCCGCCGAGCCGGTCGACAGGATGCCGCGAGCACGCGGCATCCGCTCATCGCGTGCGCTGCGCAGCGAGTCGGCGCGCGTGGGCACGGGCGTGAGCGCCTGCTGCGCGGGGTCGGGCGGGATCGGCACGGGCTTCGGCTTGGGCGGCACGATGAGCGAGGCGGGCACCTCCTGACCGCGCTCCTCGAGATAATCGCGCGCAGCGAGCTGAGCCTCGGTCTCGGGGTGCTCTCGCACGACGCGCCAGAAGATCGAGTCCGCCGCGCTCGCCTGGCCCAGCTTGCGCGCCAGCACCCACGCCTCGGCGGTCATCGCGCGCGCGGCCACCGCAGTGCCCGGATGCTCGCGCGCGACCTTGCGATATTCCTCCACCGCGCGCTCGGGGCGGTCGAGCTGGAACAGGTAGAGCTCGGCGGTGAGGAACGCCGCCTCGGCCTTCTGCTCCAGCGAGTCCGCGCCGCCGCCCGAACGGTACTGCGCGATGCGGTCGAGGTTGGCGAGCCGCTGGGTGGCCTGAGCCACGAACGGCGAGCCGGCGCTCTGCTCCTTGACGGCGTTGTACTCGATGCGCGCGCGGTCGAAGTCCTCTCCCACCGTCTCGTACGCGTAGCCCACGCGGTACTGCGCCTCGGACGACAGCAGGCTCTTGGGGTAGTCGGCGATCACCGCCTGGTACGCCTCGAGCCCGCGATCGAGCTCCCCCTTGAGCAGATGCACGCCGCCCATGCGCAGGGTGAGCCGGCCGTAGCGGTCGGCGCCGGCCTGCGCGAGCTGGCCCGGCTGCAGCTGCACCGGCGGCGGCAGGCTCGCGCGCTGGCGCCGCAGCAGCTCGAGCTCGTCGTCGTACTGGCGCGCCGCCTCGAGGCAGTCCACTTCGCGCAACAGCAGGCGGAAGCGCTCGTCGTCGGTCAGCGCGCGGTCGCCGAGCACACGGAAGTCCGCGCGGGCCCCGGCGTGGTCCCCCTGCTGGAAGAGCGCCTCGGCGCGCTCGGCGCGCGCGCGGTCGGCCAGCACGTGCTTGGGGTAGCGGGTGAGCACCTCGCCCGCCGAAGCGGCCGCGTCGGCGAAACGCTGCAGCGACACCAGCGCGCGTGCACGCTCGAGGTGCGCGTAGGGCGCGAGCGCGTGCTTGGGCGCCTGGGCCAGGAACTCGTCGAACTCCGCCACCGCGGGCGTGTAACGGCGCGCGTTGCGGTAGGCGAGCCCCAGGTAGAACGTGGCCTCGGCCTGCAGCGGACTGCCGGGATAGCGCGCCGCGAAGTCCTGCAGCATCGAGATCGTCTGCAGCGGATCGTCGCGGCCGATCAGTGCCCTGCCCCACATGAGGTAGGCGTCGTCCACCCACTTGGACTTGCCGTACACCCCGAGCACCTTCTTGGAGTACTCGATCGACTTGCTGTAGTTCTGCGCCTGCTGCCCGGTCTGCCGCTCCACCACGTACGGCTGCCCGTCGGTAGCGCGGAAGTAGTACTTCCGAGCCAGGTAGAACGTGTTGTAGTACGCGCACGAGGAGGCGCCGAGCAGCAGCGCGAGCGCGGCGAGCAGGAGCCGGCCGTGCCTCACAACGCCTCCTGCAGCGCCGTCACGCCGAGCGGCCCGCCATGCAGCGCCTCGAGACCCGAGACGGCCGCGAGCGCTCCGGCCACCGTGGTGATCACCGGCACGCCGAACGCGACCGCACGTTCCCGGATCGCCTTCTCGTCGTACTCGCTCGCCTTGCCGAGCGGCGTGTTGAGCACCAGTTGGATCTCCCCGTTCTCGATCAGGTCCACCGCGTGCGGCCGACCCTCGTGCACCTTGAACACCTCGCGCACGGGCACGCCGTTGCGGCTCAGGAACCGGGCGGTGCCGCGGGTCGCCACCAGGCCATACCCCAGTTCGACCAGCTTCTTCGCCATGAAAGTGATGGCCCGCTTGTCGTCGTCGCGCACGCTCAGGAACACGTTGCCCTCGAACGGCAGCGGCTCTCCCGAGCCGAGGTGCGCCTTGGCCAGCGCTCGGCCGAAGTCGAGGTCGCGACCCATCACCTCGCCAGTCGACTTCATCTCGGGCCCGAGAAGCGAATCCTCGCCCGGGAAGCGGTTGAACGGCAGCACGGGCTTCTTGACGCTCACCATGCGCACTTCGGGTTCGACCGGGCGGATGTCGGCCAGGCGCTCGCCGGTCATCACGCGCGCCGCCAGCCGCGCCAATGGCACACCGGTCGCCTTGGACACGAACGGCACCGTGCGCGACGCACGCGGGTTGGCCTCGAGCACCCACACCTCGCCATGGCGCACCGCGAGCTGCACGTTCATCAGGCCCCGCACGCCGAGCGCACGCGCGAGCCGTGCCGTGGTGGCGCGCACCTCCGCCACGGTGGACTCGCCCAGCGTGAACGGCGGGATCACGCACGTGGAGTCGCCCGAGTGCACGCCCGCCTCCTCGATGTGCTCCATGACGGCGCCCACCAGGATGCTCTCGCCGTCCGCGACGGCGTCCACGTCCACCTCGAGCGCCCCCTCGAGGAACTTGTCGATCAGGACCGGCTCGGTGTCGGAGATGAGCGCCTCGCGCTCGAGCCACGCCATGAGCTCGTCGCGCGTGTACACGATGCGCATGCCGCGCCCGCCCAGCACGTATGACGGCCGCACGAGCACCGGGTAGCCCAGCTCCTCGGCGCACAGCGCGGCCTGCTCACGCGTGCCCGCCGAGCGCGCATCCGGCTGCTTCAAGCCCATCTGCTCCACCAGCACGCGGAAGCGCTGGCGGTTCTCGGCCAGGTCGAGGCCGTCGAATGACGTGCCCAGCAACGCCACGCCCGCCTCATGCAGCGCGCGGCTCAGCTTGAGTGGCGTCTGCCCGCCCAACTGCACGATCACGCCGATCGGCTGTTCGGCGTCGACCACGTTGAGCACGTCCTCGGTGGTGAGCGGCTCGAAGTAGAGGCGCGAGGAGATGTCGTAGTCGGTGCTCACGGTCTCCGGATTGGAGTTGACCATGATCACCTCGAAGCCTCGGGCCTTGAGCTCGAGCGCCGCCTGCACGCAGCAGTAGTCGAACTCGAGACCCTGGCCGATGCGATTGGGTCCCGAGCCCAGGATCAGCACGCGCGGCCGCACGCCCTGCGGCACTTCGGACTCCTCCTCGTAGGTGGAGTAGAAGTACGGCGTCTCGGCCACGAACTCGGCGCCGCAGGTGTCCACGGCCTTCATCACCGGCACGATGCCGGCGGCGATGCGCCGCGCACGCACCTCGGGCTCACTGAGCTGGAAGCGGAACGCGAGCTGCCGGTCGGAGAACCCGAGCCGCTTGGCGGTCCGCACGACCGAGTCATCCCAGCCGGTGTCCATGAGCACGGCATCGAGGTCGGTGATGCGCTGCATCTGGTCCAGGAACCACGGATCGATGCCCGTGATGCGCGAGATCTCGGCCGGTTGCTGCCCGGCCGCGAGCGATCGGAACAGGTCCCGCAGCCGGTCGGGGTGCGGCTCGGCGAGCGAGAGCTGGAGCGCCTCGACCTGGTCGGGCGCCGCGGGTCCCGGCAGCAGGTCGCTGCCCTGCTCGAGCGCCCGCCAGCCCTTGAGCAGCGCCTCGGGGAACGTGCGGCCGATCGCCATGACCTCGCCCACCGACTTCATGCGCGTGCCCAGCCGGCGGTCGGCGCCGCGGAACTTCTCGAACGCCCAGCGCGGGATCTTGATCACGCAGTAGTCGAGCGAGGGCTCGAAGCAGGCGGGCGTCTTGCGCGTGATGTCGTTGGGGATCTCGTCCAGCGTGAGCCCGGCCGCCAGCATGGCGGCGATCTTGGCGATCGGGAACCCGGTGGCCTTGCTCGCGAGCGCCGAGCTGCGCGAGACGCGCGGGTTCATCTCGATCACCCGCATGTCGCCGGTGTCGGGGTGCACGGCGAACTGGATGTTGCAGCCGCCGGCCTCGATGCGGATCTCACGGATGATGCGCAGCGCGGCATCGCGCATGGCCTGATAGCACGCATCGGACAGGGTCTGCGCCGGCGCCACGGTGATCGAGTCCCCCGTGTGCACGCCCATGGGGTCCAGATTCTCGATCGAGCAGATGATCACCACGTTGTCCGCGCGGTCGCGCATGACCTCGAGCTCGAACTCCTTCCAGCCCAGCAGGCACTCCTCGAGCAGGATGCTGCTGTTGGGGCTCGCGGCGATGCCCGCGCGCGCGGCCTCGCGCAGTTGGCGGCGGTCCATGACGAGCCCGGAGCCTGCACCGCCCAGCGTGAACGACGACCGGATCACGAGCGGGTAGCCGAGCTGCTCGCCCAACGCCACGGCATCGGCGACCGACGTGGCGTAGCCGCTCTTGGGCAGCAACTGGCCGCAGCGCTCCATGGCCTGCTTGAACAGCGCGCGGTCCTCCGCGGTCTCGATCGCATCGAGCGAGGCGCCGATCAGCTGCACGCCGTGGCGCTCGAGCGCGCCGCTGCGGCTCAGGGCCACAGCCAGATTGAGTGCGGTCTGCCCGCCCAGTGTGGGCAGCAGCGCGTCGGGCTTCTCCTTCTCGAGGATGCGCTCGGCGAACTCCGGCAGCAGCGGCTCCAAGTAGGTGCGATCGGCGAACTCCGCGTCGGTCATGATCGTGGCCGGGTTGGAGTTGAGCAGGATCACCTCGTAGCCGAGCGCCTTGAGCGCGCGACAGCCCTGCGTGCCCGAGTAGTCGAACTCGCACGCCTGCCCGATCACGATCGGCCCCGCGCCCAGCACGAGGATGCGCTTGATGTCGGTGCGGCGCGGCATCAGCGCACCCCGCCAGCGAGCACCTGCGCGGCACGGCCGCGACGGGCATGGATGAGGTCGGCGAACGCCCTGAACCACGGCCGCGAGTCATGCGGCCCGGGGCCGGACTCGGGGTGGTACTGGCACGACAGCACCGGCAGTGCGCGATGCACCATGCCCTCGAGCGAGTGGTCGTTGCCGCTCCAGTGCGTCAGATCGAACTCGCCCTCGGGCAGCGTCGCGGCATCCACGTAGAAGCCATGGTTCTGGCTCGTCACCTCGACGCGGCCGTTGCGGCGGTCGATCACCGGGTGGTTGGCGCCCCGGTGCCCGAACTTGAGCTTGGCGGTGCGCGCGCCGAACGCGAGCCCCAGCAACTGGTGTCCGAGGCAGATGCCCAGCGTGGGCACGCCCGCGGCGGTCACCTGGCGGGCGGCGGCGATCGCGAAGTCGAGCGGCTCGGGGTCGCCGGGGCCGTTGGAGAGCAGCACCCCATCGGGCCCGCTCGCCAGCACCTCGCGCGCCGGCGTACGACCCGGCACCACGCGCACGCGGAACCCCTCGGCGCGCAGGCGGCGCAGGATGTTCCACTTCACGCCGAAGTCGAACGCCACCACAAGCGGCTTGCCGGCGTCACTCACGGGCTCGCGCTCGCTCACGCCGTGCTCACTCCACCAGTACGGCTCCATGCAGGTCACGACGTCGGCCAGCGCCAGCCCCTGCATGCGCGGGCTCGAGCGCGCCTTCTCGACCAGCGCGTCGGCGTCGGTGGACAGCGTGCTCAGGCAGCCGCGCATGGTGCCGTGGTCGCGCAGGTGGCGCGTGAGCGCGCGCGTGTCCACGCCGGAGATGCCGGGCAGGCCGTGCTCGGCGAGCAGGGCGCTGAGCGTGCCGGTGGAGCGCCAGTTGCTCGGCCGCTCGCAGAGGTCACGGCACACCATGCCCTGCGCACGCAGCGTGGCGCTCTCGAAGTCCGCGGCATTCACGCCGTAGTTGCCGATCAGCGGATAGGTGAACGTCAGGATCTGACCGCAGTAGGACGGATCGGACAGCACCTCCTGGTACCCGGTCATGGCGGTGTTGAACACCACCTCGCCCGTGGTCTCGGCCAGCGCACCGAAGCCCTCGCCACGGAACACGCGGCCGTCCTCGAGTGCCAGCATCGCGGCGGGCCGCCGCGTCATCGCGCCGCCCCCACTGCGGGGCTGGCCGCCGTGGCGCCGTCGGCGGCATGCGTGAGCCGGCCGTCCATGAACGTGGCCAGGACTCTCCCCGCCAGCTTCCAGCCGGCGAACGGCGTGTTGCGGCCGCGCGTGTGGAAGCGCTCGGGCTCCACGGTCCACTCGGCATCGGCATCGAACAGCACCAGATCGG
>CADEFY010000015.1:3238-20964 GCA_902826705.1 uncultured bacterium | reverse complement strand
CCGGCGCTCTTCATCTTCTTGCGCACCGACGCCACCTCCACCGAGGCGAGGCGCCGGTCCGGCTGCACCAGCGCGCATGCGGTGAGCAGTCCGCACAGCTCGTCGCATGCGAACAGCGCCTGCGCCATGCGGCTCGTGCGCGCGGTGCCGGTGTGCGGCGCGTGGCCCATCACGGCCTCGAGCACGTCCTCGGGCCAGCCGAGCGATCGCAGGTGCGCCACGCCGAGCGCCGGGTGGCGCTCCAGATCGGGGTGGCGCTCCCAGTCGAAGTCGTGGATCAGGCCGGTCACGCCCCAGCGGGCGGGATCCTCGCCGTAATGCACGGCGTAGGCGCGCATGGCCGACTCGACCGCGAGCGCGTGCTTGCGCAGGTTGGCGTTCTCGACCCACTCGTGCAGCAGCGCGAGCGCCTGCTCACGCGTGGGCAGCGTGCCGGCGGCCGCGTGGCTCACTTGTCGAAGTGCGCGCGGTTCTTCTCGGTGAAGCTCGCCCACTTCTCGGGCACGCCGTTGTCCGGGAAGATCGCCTGCACCGGGCAGGCCGCCTCGCACGCCTGACAGTCGATGCACTCGTCGGGATGGATGTAGAACTGGTCGTCGCCCTCGTAGATGCAGTTGACCGGGCAGACCTCGACGCAGGACTTGTCCTTCACCCCGATACAGGGTTCGGCGATGACGAACGGCATGTGCGGGATCCTCCGGGCGGGGTGCCGATGGCGTGGGACCGGGCGTGCAGGCCACTGCGATGCGGGCAGTCTACGGTCGCCCCCCGGCAGCGGCAAGACTCACCCGGTCATCGGCCCCCTGCTGCGGCGACTGCAGTACCCGCGCCTCGCCCATGCGAGGGCAGCAGGCGCGCCTTGAGTTCGCCCTGGCGCGCGTAGTCGATCGCCTCGCCCAGGATGCGCGCCGCCTCCTGCGGCGCGTGGAACCCCATCGAGTTCTCGGCGTTCACGAAGTCGATCCGCCACTGCGCCTTGCGCTGAAGCGCATGCACCCCGGCCCGGCTCAGGGCAGCGCTGTCCGCGCCTGCCTCGCGCGCCTCGCCCACGGCGTCGAACAACGCGACCAGCGCGTCCTCGGCGCGCATGAGCAACGCCTTGTTGCGGCTCTGGATCAGTTCGGCGCGCTGCCGCATCTCGTCGGCCGAGAACGCGTGGCAGCCGAGGCAGGCGCGATCCACGTTGAGCAGCGGGCTGCGGATGTGATGATCGCTCACCTTGACCGCACCATCGCGCATGTACGGCATGTGGCAATCCGCGCAGGCCACGCCGCTGCGGGCGTGGATGCCCTGGCTCCACATCTCGAACTCGGGGTGCTGCGCCTTGAGCACGGGCGCCTTCGTCTCGGCGTGTGTCCAATCGGAGAACCCGATGCTGTCGTAGTGCGACTCGATCTGCTCGACCTTGAGTCCCTTGAACCACGGGTACGTCACGACCTTGTCGGGCTTGCGGAAGTGGTACTCCACGTGGCACTGGCCGCACACGTAGCTGCGCATCTCCTGCCGCGTGGCGTCGCGGTTGGGGTCGTAGTCGCGCACGCCCTGTGACGCCTTGTGCGCTGCGATGCCGCGGATGAACCCGGGCCGCGTCACGCGAAGCGCCATGCTCTCGGGGTCGTGGCAGTCGATGCATGCCACCGGATGCTCCACCAGCGCGCGCGCCTCGGCCCACGGCTTGGCGCTCACGAGCTCGAAGCCCTTCATCACGTCGCCACCGCCCGCCTCGCGGTAGGCCGGGATGATCGATGCGTGGCAGTGCAGGCAGGAGCCGGGCTGCTTGAACTCGTGGATCCGGCGCGTGGAGTCCTGGTCGAGCAACGTGTAGGCGTGGCCGCGTTCCTCCTTGAACTCCACGCCGAACGCGTAGCCCGCGAAGATCCGGCGCAGGTTGGGGTCGGCATCCAGCCGTGAGAACGCCTCGCTGCCACCGAAGCGCGTGCGCTCGGTGTCCACCGTGCGGCTGTAGCCGTCGTATTGCCGCGGGAAGACCTTGCCCCACTCCTTCGGATCCACCGTGGACTCATCGAGCGCCACCAGCGGCACGAACGGGTGCGCCTCCTCGGCCTTGCGGTCGCGGATGTTCACGAGCAGCGCGGCGATGCCGAACACGGCCACGGCCATCAGCACGGTCACGCCGATCAAGAGCGGTCTCGACATGGCGGTCTCCTCCGGGGTCTCGATGCGGGCGGATCAGGGCCCGTGCCCGACGCCCGCGTGGCAGTGCACGCAGTGCAGGTCACTGGCGTTGCGACCCGAGTGCGCATCGGCCGAGGCGGGGAACACCCCGTCCACCAGCGGCCGGTGACACTCGATGCAGTTGTGTTCCAGGTTGCGTGCGTTGCGTGCGGTGATGCGGATGTGCTCCGGGTAGTCCTGCAACGTGAACCGCACCGAGTGGTTCCAGCCGTTGATCGCCTTGGCGACGAGTTTGGGGATCGGGGCGTGCGGCGTGTGGCAGTCGTTGCACGTGGCCACCGTGTGGTGCGCGGACTTCTGCCACGAGGCGAGGTGGTCGCGCATCACATGGCAGTTGGCGCACGCCTCGGGGTCGTTGCTCAGGTAGGCGAGCCCTTCGGCCTCCATGAACGTGTAGCCGCCCAGGCCGAGCATGGCCCCGCAGCAGATCCCGGCGACGAGGGTCAGGTTGGAGCGCTTCACGCACGGGACCCTAGCACCCCGTCGCGGAGCCGCGCGGTGGTCCGGAAGGACCATGTCGGCCGCCCCGGGCAGCCGGTGCGACCGTTCATCGGTCCGGCTCGACCGACCGTCGGGAACGCGCGCCCGAACCGCAACCCCGCGGGCACGATGTGCGTGCTCTCGTGCGACCCGAACGCGAAAGACGCATCGAACACCGCAGCGAACGCGCGGCTCTTGACCGGGCGCGGGGCCGCGGACAGACTCGCCGCCCCCCGCATCGACCCTGCGTCCCACGACACTCCCGGACCACCTCCACGGAGCGCCCCTCTCCCATGACCACCCCCGACGACCTCTCGGCCCTCCGCATCGACCGCTCCCCGCCCTCGGGCTCGGGTGACGGCGGCGGCACCAGCGGCCGCGTGCGCCTGGCGATCCTCGCCGCCGTCGTGCTCATCCTCGTCGCAGTCGCCGTGCTCGTGTGGTCGCGTTCAGGCGGCGGCGGCATCGCCGTGCAGGTGGCCACGGCCGAGGCCACCGGCGGCGGCACGGCCTCGGGCGACGGCATCAGCGCCAACGGCTACGTGGTGGCCCGCACCAAGGCGTCGGTGTCCGCCAAGATCCTCGGGCGCCTGGCGTGGATCGGCGTCACCGAGGGCTCGCGCGTGCGGGCGGGCGACGTGCTCGCGCGCCTCGAGGACGCCGACTATGCGGCCGCGGTGCGCGTCAGCGCCGCCGAGGTGGGCCGCATCGAGGCGCAGCTCGAGCAGGCGCGCCGCGAGGCCGCGCGCGCCACGTCGCTGCGGCGCGACCAGGTGATCGCCGAGCAGCAGCTCGAGGACGCCCAGACGGCGGTGCGCGTGCTCGAGGCACAACTGCAGTCCGCGCGCGCGCAGCAGGCGCTCGCCGAGGCGAGCTTCGAGAACACGCGCGTGCGTGCGCCGTTCGCGGGCACCGTGCTGCGCAAGGACGCCGAGGTGGGCGAGATCGTGGCCCCCTCCGGCGCCGGCGGCGGACTCACGCGCACGGCGATCGTGACCATGGCCGACCTCACCACGCTCGAGGTCGAGGTCGACGTGAACGAGGCGTACATCGCGCAGGTCAAGAACGGCCAGCCGGCGCGCATCACGCTCGATGCCTACCCCGACACGAGTTTCGCCGGGCAGGTGCGGCAGGTGGTGCCCACGGCCGACCGCCAGAAGGCCACCGTGCTCGTGAAGGTGGCGATCACCGATCGCGATCCGCGCATCCTGTCCGAGATGGGCGCCAAGGTCGTGTTCACGAGCCGCGATGCCGTGCGCATGGCGGCGCCGCGCCGCGTGCTGGTGCCCACGGCCGCGGTGCAGCAGGGCGCCGGTGGCGCGAGCGTGTGGGTGGTGGAATCCGGTGCGGTGCGTCGCGTCACAGTCGACGTGGGCCCGCAGCGTGGCGAGCAGACGGAGATCCGCAGCGGGCTGTCCGGTGGCGAGAGCCTGGTGCTCTCCCCGCCCGCCACGCTGTCCGACGGAACCAAGGTCAAGGTGGCGGGCTAGCCCGGTCGCACTTCACGACAGGAGTCCTGAGATGGCATCGGTCGAGGTCAAGCAGGTCCATAAGGTCTACCAGCGCGACACGCAGAAGGTGGCGGTGCTCGACAACCTCTCGCTCACGATCCCCCAGGGCGAGTTCGTGGCGCTCATGGGGCCGTCCGGCTCGGGCAAGACCACGCTGCTCAACCTGATCGGGGGCATCGACCAGCCCACGAGCGGTGACGTGGTGGTGGCGGGCACCAACATCGCCAAGATGAGCGGCGCGGCGCTCGCCAAATGGCGGTCCACGACGATCGGCTACATCTTCCAGATGTACAACCTGATCCCCGTGCTCAACGCCGAGCAGAACGTCGAGCTGCCGCTGATGCTGGTCAAGATGAGCGGCGCCGAGCGCAAGAAGCGCGCGAAGTTCGCGCTCGACCTGGTGGGTCTGGGCGACCGCACGCGCCACTATCCGCGCCAGCTCTCGGGCGGCCAGGAGCAGCGCGTGGCCATCGCGCGCGCGCTGGTGACCGACCCCAAGGTGCTGCTCGCGGACGAGCCCACGGGCGATCTCGATCGCAAGAGCGCCGACGACGTGCTGGCGCTGCTCACGCGGCTCAACAAGGAGTTCGGCAAGACGATCGTCATGGTCACCCACGATCCGCACGCCGCCGAGCGGGCCACGCGCACGGTGCACCTCGACAAGGGCACGCTGTCATGAACTTCCTGTCCCTCGTCTTGGTCAACCTGGGGCGCAACAAGCTGCGCACGCTGCTCACCACGCTCAGCGTGATGATGGCGCTGTTCCTGTTCTGCTCGCTGGGCGGCGTGCTCGACACGCTCAAGGCGAGCATCGAGGTGGGCAGCCGCCAGCGGCTCGTGACGCGCAACGCCATCTCGCTCGTCTTCCCCATGCCGCAGTCCTACGGCACGCGCATCGCCGCGATCGAGGGCGTGAAGCAGGTGGGCATCCAGAACTGGTTCGGTGGTCAGGACCCGCGCGGCAACCAGTACTTCTACGCGCAGTTCGCGGTCGATGAGGCGATCTGGTCGATCTACCGCAACGAGATGGACATCGTGCAGGCCACGCCGCCGCAGGTGCCGGTCGCGGTGCCGCCCGGCGTGGATCCCAAGCTCGCGGGCTACCTCAGTGAGCAGACCGCGTGCGTGGTGGGCGAGAAGCTGCTCACCAAGAACGGCTGGAAGCTGGGGCAGACGATCACGCTCAACGGCACGATCTACCCCGGCACGTGGGAGTTCACGATCCGCGCCGTGTACAAGGCCAAGGACCCGGCTTTCGGCGAGGAGACCATGTTCTTCCCGTTCCGCTACCTGGAGCAGAAGGGCATGGGCGGCAGCGGGCAGGTGGGCATCTACGTGCTCGACCTGACCTCGCCCGACCGCGCCGTGGGCGTGAGCAAGGCCGTCGACGAGATGTTCAAGAACTCCAATGCCGCCACGCGCACCGAGAGCGAGCAGGCGTTCCAGGCGGGCTTCGTCAGCATGTACGGCAACATCCCGTTCGTGCTGCGCGTGATCGGGCTGGCGGTCGTGTTCGCGATCCTCGGCATCGCCGCCAACACCATGATGATGGCCATGCGCGAGCGCACGGCCGAGTTCGGCGTGCTCAAGACGCTCGGGTTCACTGACGGCACCGTGTTCTCGCTGGTGCTCGCCGAAGCGGCGATCATCACGCTGGGAGGCGGACTGCTCGGCGCGTTCCTCGCCAAGCTCGCGGTGAGCGGGCTCACCACCGGGTTCCTGCCGCCGCTCACGATCGCATGGTCCACCATCGCCACCGGCGTCGCCGTGGCGGTGCTGATCGGCGCAGTGAGCGGCCTCGTGCCGGCCTACCAGGCCTCCAAGCTGCGCATCGTCGACGCGCTGCGTCGCGTGGACTGAGGACGACCATGGCCATCCCATTCGAATACAACCTCCGCAACGTCATGAACCGCCCGGTGGCCACGTTCACCACGGCGCTCGGCATCGGGCTCACCGTGGCGATCTTCATCGGCGCGCTGGCGCTGGCTGCGGGCTTCCGCGCGGCGCTGGTGTCCACGGGGCGCGACGACAACACCATCGTGTTGCGCAAGGGCGCCGACTCCGAGATCTCGAGCGGCCTGTCGCGCGACCAGGTGCAGATCCTGCGCGCCTCTCCCGAGATCGCCACCGGACCCGACGGCCGGCCGCTCGTCACGGCCGACCTGGTGGTGGTGACCAACAAGGACCGGCTCGGGCAGGCGGGCTCGTCCAACATCACCGTGCGCGGCGTGGATCCGTCGGCCGGTGAGGTGCGCGGCAACGTCAAGATGATCGAAGGCCGCATGTTCACACCCGGCACCGACGAGGTGATCGTGGGCCGCCGCATCGCGCCACGCTTCAAGGACTGCAAGGTGGGCGACCGGATCCGGTTCCAGCAGCGCGAGTTCACCGTGGTCGGGCACTTCTCCGCCGGTGGATCGGCGTTCGAGTCCGAGGTGTGGGGCGACGTCGAGGTGCTGGCGCCGGCGGTGCAGCGTGCCAACACGTTCCAGACCGTCGTGTTCCGCCTGCGCGACCCGGCTCAGTTCGAGGCGTTCAAGAAGCGCATCGAAGCGGACCCGCGGCTGCAGGTGCAGGCGCAGCGCGAGCGCGGGTTCTTCATGGCGCAGTCCGAGACGTTCACCACGCTGATCACCGTGCTCGGCACGTTCATCACCGTGATCATGGGTGTCGGTGCGCTGTTCGGCGCCGCCAACACCATGTTCGCCGCCATCGGGGCGCGCACGCGCGAGATCGCTACGCTGCTGGTGCTCGGGTTCTCGCCGTTCGCCGTGATGATCTCGTTCATGCTCGAGTCGCTGCTGATCGCGGCGCTGGGCGGGGCGCTGGGCATCCTGCTGGCGCTGCCGGTCAACGGCATCACGTCGAGCACCACCAACTTCTCGTCGTTCAGCGAGCTGGCGTTCCAGTTCACCGTCACGCCCGAGGCCATGATGTCGGGCATGATCTTCGCGCTCGTGCTGGGGCTCGTGGGCGGGTTCTTCCCCGCGTTGCGGGCGTCTCGACAGACGCTCTCACGGGCGCTGCGCGGCGGGTGACGTCTGCTGCACTTCCCACGGCCGCCCCGCGCCATCGCGCCGGGCGGCCGTCGTGCTTCTAGCGGAGGATCGCGACCTTCAGCCCTGCGCTGGTGACACCGCTCCGACTGCGCACGCGCACCAGGTAGACGCCGGCACGTAGCGCGGGCGTTGCGCCGAGGTCGAACGCCACGCGGTCGCGGCCGGTGCCCGATGACTGCAGTCGCTGGCGAGCCACGACACGGCCCTGCAGGTCGAGCAGGTCGGCTTCGAACGATTCGCCGGCGGCTCCTGTGACATCGATCTCGATGCGATGTGTGGCCGGGTTCAGCGACTGCAGTGAGAGTCCGAGTCGTGGCGTGCGAGGCAGCCACTCCGCGCTCGGCTCCGACAGCCACAGATAGCGCACATCGAGGCACTCGCGGCGGATGCGATATCGGAGCGAGGCGCTTGGTGGTGCCGTCGTGTCGACGTAGGCGAGTAACGTGTCGTCGATCGCACGAACCTCGCCGATGCGCTCGAACGCACCGCCATCCGCCGAGCGCAGCACGCTCCACACGCTCTCGGGCGTGCGCTCGCTGAGCGCGAACGTGATGCGCGGCGCGCCTGCGGACTCGCCAAGCACGGGCGTCGAGCAGGTGGCACTGGTGTAGGTGTGTGTCCACATCAGCCCATTGTTCCAGTCGATGCGCCACGCCACCCACACATCGCCGTTGCGGTCGCGCTGGATGCGGCTGTCCAGGCCGTTGTCGGAGCCAGCAATCATCTCGCCGCGCGGATAGCGATCGCCGTCGGGAACCGCGACATGGATGTTCAGGCGTCCGTTGAGGTTGCTGTACGAAGTGGCCGTCACTGCCGGCAGCAAGCGGAAGTCGCGACTGGCGTCGGTGATGTAGGTGTTGAACGGGCCAGCGAAGGGGAGTGTCCATCGTACAGTGTCGGGGGCACTCCAAGCCCCGTCGTGGTAGCGGAACACGATGCCCAAGGTGTCATTGTCGGGCGAAGTGGCCAGGGCGAGGCCACCAGCGCCGTCTGGGCGCAGGTGCACTTCCGCGAGGCCCACGCTGTTGTGAAGCTTCGTCGGTCTCCAGACGAATTCTTCGCTGTTCACTACTCCAGTCCAAAGCCCTCCCCACGGCTGTGACTGCGAGCGGGTCCAAGCCAGCATTGCTGTGGTGTCGGAGAGCACCGCGGCACCGCCAACGATGTCAGGAGCGGCATCCACGGCAGACTCCGGCGCGAACTGTACCCACTCACCCCCTTGACGTCTGCTGAAGATCGCCAATCTCCTGGACAGCGGCTGTGAAGAGAGCCTGTCTTCCGAGACCACCCACGCCACGCGACTGGATCGTGCGCCTGACTGGTAGGCGGCGGTGATGTTGCGGATGCAGGCCACCGTGTCGGGCATCGAGAGCGAGTCACCTTCACGCGACGCGAACACCACCGGCGCATCTCTCACGCTGGGAGTGCCGCAGTCCTCGGTCAGCGCGTCGGGATGGATCCACACGAACGACCGTCCCACTCGGTCATCCACCGGGCGTACATAGGCCAGAGGAGCGGCGTCGGCGTGCCAGCGCTCCATCCAGGCCGAGTCCTGCCACACCAGCCCGTAGAAGCGGAACGGCGTCACGCCCTCGAACCCGATCGCCACAAGTTCCAGGCTGTCGCCGCGCGCCGCGCTGGCGCTCTCCGCTCGCATCACCGAGTGGTTGGCGTGGTCGAGTCGTTGGATCGGCGCCCATGAGCGGCCGGGCACTGCGTCGGCGACCGAAGCCGAGAGGAGCGTGACGAGCACGACCACTCGCACGAGCCCATGGGCAGGAGATCGAGCGCCATGGCATACGCTCGATGGCTTCGAATCCATCATGAGCAAAATCTGCTTGACGCCCCCCCCCCCATGTCAAGGCATGTTGCCGGCGAGACGCTGGTTCACTTGGACCGGCTGCGGTTAATGCGCCCCGCGGGCATATATCCGGCTCCGGTCAGAGATGGGAGGTTCCATGCGCGCAAGCGCATTCGTCATGTGTCTGGCCCTCTGCCTGCTTCAGAGCAGCTCGGCTCGGGGGCAGCTCCAGGAGCGCTGCGGCACCTCGAGCGTGGAGACTGCGAACGGGCCAATCCCGTGCGGGGTGTGCGACTCCACCGCGACCTTCCAGCGATTCCGCCCTGGTTTGCCTGGCGCGCAGGTCAATCGTGACATCGAATTCGGGCTCGACGTGCTGCTTGCATCCACCATGACTGCTGAAGCCCAGTCCACCTTGGTGCGATTCGCAAACACGGTGGTGGTCGACGAGATCGCCAGCCCCATCGCTGTTGACGCGCTCGGGTTCGAACTCGTCCACGAGTACTTCCGCCGCGAGGGCTCGAGCTACATACGAACCGGCAGCACTCCGGTGCTGCGGCTGGGGCTCAACTCGGCGATCTCGTCGAACGCCATCTCGTACAGCGACGAGGACCGCGGGCATGCGGATGTCTACCTCAACGACCCGCGCCGCAGGCAGACACTGGATGCGGGCGCCGAAGAGCCGTGCAGGCGCTTCGGCGGCGCGTACCCCGCGTGGGGCTGCTACCGCATGGCGGACGAGGACGTTACTAGTGGTCGCGCCGCGCTCTACGACTCTGTGCGGTGGGCGAACTCGTTCTCGCTGAAGGGTCCGGCAGCCACCTCGTTCGTCGACCTCGACGGCACCGGCTGGACCCGGAACGGCACGGAGTTCCAGACGAACATCCTCCACGAGCTCCAGCACAGCCTGCCGCCGGTCCAGATCGCACTCAATAACACGGAGCTCTGGTCCGCCGCCGCCGAGGCGGTGACTGGCATCCATGTGATCCCGACCAGCGACTTCGACTACACCGCCCCGTTCACCAACGAGTACCAGGGTCGTACGGCCTTCATGGCGTATGTCGCGTACAACTTCCTGAACGCGGACACGGCAAGGACGTTGGCGGGCATGAGGGACGACCTCCTCTATCGGTGGAATCGGATCCGTCAGGACAGTCAGCCATTCGCGGCGAGCACGCTCTTCGGTCTGGAACGCGTGCTGGCCGACGACAGTTGCCACACCTGCCAGGGGAAGCAGTACTTCCGGCCCGGCGGCACGGCTCTCACGGGACGCGCACGTGTCGGGCAGCTCATCCACAACTGGCGCACGGCGATGTTCGTGAACAGCCCGACGCTCGCCGAGGGGCAGTTCGGCTGGCCCGCGTGGTCCGGATTCTCGCCGGCCTCGAAAGTCGGGGCATGGACGAACATCGACACCAGCTCGCCTGACGCGGTCGTCATGCCCTCAGTCGCGCTCCTCTCGTCCGCCAACCGAGTGACAGAGGCCCGATTCAGCGGCTCGCGGAGCGCGGGCGGCGCGAGCTCGCCGATGGGCATCCGACCCATGGGCGCAGAGTACTGGGTTGTCCGAGCCGGCGCCGACATCCTGGCCAGCAGCGAGTCCCTACATGTGAAGGTCACGCCCACCGGCGTCAACAGGGGCTGTATGGGCAATGCAGGCGGACGGCTCCAGGCGTCAGCCGTTCTCTACGACCATCCGGATACGACGACACTCGACGCCTCCATCCTCTGGCGCCATCCCGAGTGGGCCACGGGGTTCGTCGAGCTGCGGTCGGTCGACGTCGACACTGTGTCCCAGGAGATCGACCTGGCGATCCCCGGCTTCGGCGCCACGCACAAGGCTGTGCTCCTCGTGCTGACACTCGTGGACACCGATGCTCAGCGATGGGAACTGGCCGTCGACACGAACCAGCGAGTTTCCTACCACTTGGATCTCAAGCTCAAGTCATTCGGCTCGACTGCGCCCTTCCCGTCCGTCTACTCCGACCCCGACCGGGCGTTGAGCCGGCCCTCATGGTCCCCCGACGGGCAGCGCATCGCGTTCAGCGCCAAGGTGGACACCGCGGCCTTCTCGCAGATCTGGCATCGCGACCTCTCGGGCGGGAGTCTCGTTCGAATGAGCCCGCAGGCGCAGGATCAGTACGATCCGGAGTGGTCGCCGCGCGGTGACTACATCGTGTACGGAGGACACAGTAAGAATCCCAACATCCTCGATCTCTGGCGAGTGAGGCCGGACGGAAGCGCGGCTACCCGACTCACTACTGCCTCGGGCTACGAGGTGCTACCGGCGTTCCAACCCAACGGACAGGGAGTCGCTTATCTCGCGCTCGATGCACCGACTCAACAGTGGCAGCTTCGCTGGATCGACATCTCCGGCTACGGGGATCGATTGATCGCAACGCTTCCCGGCGGGTCGATCGGAGAGCTCTCGCGGCCTCGCTGGAGCAAGGACGGCTCGACGGTCTACGTCAGATGTTTGGCCTTCGGAGACCGGCTTGGCGCCGTCCCCGCGAGTGGCGGCACGCTCGTCCCCGTGCAGGGACTGCCCGTGCGCGCCGAGGGGTGGGACATTCATCCCGGCGTCGGCCCAGCGGTCTTCGCACTCACAGACTCGATCAAAGATGCGAATCCGACATGTGGGGCGCTCATCGCCGAGCGACTCGTCTTCCGCGACAGCACGGGGGCCTTCTCGAGCAACACCCCCCGGTTCAACCGCCGCGGCCACGAGGTGTTCGATCCGCGCTACTCGCCCGACGGCACCCGAGTCGCGTTCAATGCGAGGCGGGCGACCGGACCCGCCACGACCGACTGGGTGCGGGTCACGGCCAACAAGGCGCCGAGACTCACGCACATCCCCGACATCGAGATCGAGTCCGGCCAGACACTGGACTTCACGGCGACTGCGACCGACTCCAACGGTACGACCGCGACCTTCTCAGCGGCCTACCTCCCGCCCGGCGCGACGTTCAGCTCGGCGGGTGTGTTCCACTGGAATGTGGAGCAGGGGGAGCACTTCGTCGTGTTCCGGGCCATCGACCCCGAGGGTGCGGTCGGCTCGCAAGTCGTCCGTATCTTCAACCCACCCCCGGGTTGCGCGCCGCTCTGTGGTGACCCTGGCTACTGGGATCCTGTGCGTGTGGGCCGACCTGGTGCTGACCCACTGCGCATGTTTGCAGGCGGCGCCGACGGTCTGTCCGGCAACTCGTTCCTCGATGGGGCCGGCGTCGGCGAGATGGCCTCGCGTCTGTCGCGCATCGACGGTCTCGTCCCCGATGCGAGCGGCGCGTATCGCTTGCGACTCTCCACGGCGGCGAGCGGCGGCGCGTTCATCGACCGGATCAGGCTGCATGTGCTGGACCATGCGACCGGAACACGCGCGTTCATGGTGCCTGAGGGCGTGCTGGTCGGCATCACCGAGCCCGCGGCTCGCGTGAGCACGGAGTCGGGCTCGGATCTCGTGGCACGCCTGGATGAGGCAGAAGGCGTTTCGGTCCCCGAGAGCGCCGCACTCGACGTCGAGTGGCCCGCCTCGCCGGAGCAGCACGGCATCGTCGTGCGCTGCCTACGCACCGGCGCCACGAGCAGCGACGGCATCGACGTGCTAGTCCCGGATGGCGCGGCGTGGCGCAGCGTGGGCCGCCTGCATCCGCGGCGGCTCATGGACGACGTGTTCCTCTCGGGCGTGACCTCGCACCGCGTGCGACTGGTGTTCGCGGACGCGACGCGCATCACGTCAGTCGAGCGGCTTCTGCCCGGCCCGCCCGGCACACCTGCGGCGACGATCACCACGACCGCTCCGCTGGCTGTGGATGCGTCGGGCGACGAGGCGACGCTCACCTCGACCGACGGCACTGGACTCGAGCTGGTGTCGGGCGCTTCGGAGCAGCTGCGCTTCACCGCGCCCTCAGCAGTCAGTGACCTGACGCGGACGACGTACCTGGAGATCGCCGGTCGCTACGAAGTCGTCGCGCCAGTGTCACGCTCGACGCGCGAGGCGGCGACACCCGGTCTGCCCGTCTCGTTCGCGTTCGGTGCTGCCATGCCGAACCCGAGCCGCGGGAGCGTGTCGTTCGCCGTCGACTTGCCGCGGGCCACGCGGGTCTCGCTCGATATCCTCGACGTACAGGGCCGTCTGACACGGACGGTGATCGACGAAGCGCGCGAGGCGGGCCGCATGCGACTGCTCTGGGACGGGCTGGATGCATCTGGGCATCGAGCTCGCGCCGGGGTCTACTTCGCGCGGTTCCGTGCGGCGGAGTTCCAGGCGTCGCGGCCGATCACCTTGTCGAAGTGACATTCAGGCGCGTACGTGTCGCCTCGTCTCGCACACGGCCGCCCGCGCGCTCGCACCGCCGGGCGGCCGTTGTCCCTCTAGCGAAGCCGCAGCAATCGCACGTCCGCACTCGCCGCACCCGTGCGCACGCGAGCCAGGTACACACCGGCCGGCAGCTCGCGGCCGCTGGCGTCGCGGCCCGACCACACCAGCTCAAGAGCACCTGCTCGCGCATGACCATCGATGAGCGTGGCCACGCGACGCCCGCTCAAGTCGAACACGGCCAGCTCCGCGTGCCCGGCCTCGGGCAGCGTCAGCGCGAACCGCATGGCGCCGCGCGCCGGGTTGGGCGAGGCCGCGAGCCGCAGGCCCGGCGTGGCGGCCGGCGTCGGCACGTCAGTCACCGGCCCGGTCCAGCGCACGCGGCGCAGCGAACCGTTGACGCCGGTGAAGCTGCCGGAGGCGAACTGCTGCAGCCAGTAGAGCGAACCGTCGGGGCCGATCTCGAAGTCGACCGCCGCGCGGAACCCCGTGCCCCAGTTGCTCGCGCTCGGCTGCCCGGGCACGACCGGCGCCGTCACCCACGTCCCGCCGAGTGCGTCGTACACGAGGCGCTTGAGGTCCCCCACGAAGTAGTCGCCCCACAGGATCGAGCCGCGATGGTCCGGCGCCCAGTTGGCCGCGCCGCCGGGCACCGCGCGGTACACGCCCGCGCTGAAGATCGAGTGCAGCTGCGTGTCGCGCTCGTACGCGAGGATCGGCGCCAGGTAGCCGTTGGCGCTGCTGCCCGCGCCGTTGGGCTCGGGACACGTGCCGCGCGCGAGCACGGTGCCGAGCCCCTCGCGATACGGCCAGCCGTAGTTGCCGCCGGGCACGATCTCGTCCAGCTCCTCCTCATCGGCCTCGCCCACGTCGGACACGTACGGCGTGCCGGTCACGCGGTCGATGCTGAACATCCACGGATTGCGAAACCCGTACGCATACACGAGTCGCGCGTTGGCGTCGCCGGTCGAGAGCGGGTTGTCGCCCGGATCGAGCAGCGCGCGCGCGACCTGCGGTCCGCCCTGCACGGGCAGCGCATCGACGCGCAGGCGCAGCAGCGCGCCACGCAGCGACGTGGAGTCCTGCGACAGGCACGGCAGCTCGTCCTCGCCCAGCGACACGTACAGCTTGCCGTCGATCCCGAACTCGAGGCAGCCCGAGTTGTGATTGGGATCCGCATCGGGGATATCGCCGATCAGCACGAGCGGATCCGAGAGCGTGATCGCCGTGCTCTGCGGGTCGGTGAGCGCGCCGCTGGCAGTGAACCGGCGCAGCTTGAGCAGGTTGCCGAACGCGTTGTGGAACACGTACACGAACGGCCGCGCCGGCCACTGCGGATCGATCGCGATGCCCTGCAGCCCGCGCTCGTAGCCGCTCGAGTTCACGTCGTCGATCGTGGCGATCGTGGTGGTGGCCTCGCTGGCGATGCCGCGCCACAGCCGCACCTTGGCCGAGCGCTGCTCCACGATCAGCGCGCGCCCGTCGGGTAGGAACGTGAACGCGCGAGGCTGGTCCATGGCCAGGCCCACGGGGGCCACCGGCGAGACGGCTTCCTCGACGAAGCTGGTCGGCACCGCGGCGTGTGCCGAGGGCGCCGCGAGGGCGGCCAGCAGCGTGGCGGAGCAGAGGGCGGTCCTGATCGGGATGCGGCGCGGCATGCGCGTGGGCTCCAGAGCGAGAGGGTGGCGGCCGGGTCGCGGAGGTGCAGACTCCATAGATTGTCCCCGGCGCGCCCGGCCCGCGGCAAGCCCGGTGGCGAAGCGCAGCGGGCGGCGGCGCATCTCAAGGGGGGCAGTCCGTCGTCCGTTGGGTGGAAGCACCCATGCGACCGGGGCTATCATCCGCCACCGAACGCCATCTCAAGTCCCTCGCGCACAAGGAGCAAGGCCGTGTCCGGCACGCAGGCGTCTGCAGAGCAAGCCAAGCTCCACGATGTGATCATCCTCGGCTCCGGCCCTGCCGGCTACACGGCCGCGATCTACGCCGCGCGCGCCAACCTGCACCCCGTGCTCTTCACCGGGCTGCAGCCCGGCGGCCAGCTGACGATCACCACCGAAGTGGAGAACTACCCCGGCTACCCCGACGGCATGATGGGGCCCGAGATGATGGAGCACTTCCGCAGGCAGGCGGAGCGCTTCGGCACGGTGATGCACGACACGATGGTCGAGCGCGTGGACTTCTCGCAGCGGCCGTTCCGCGTGTGGGCGGACGGCGCCGAGCACCAGGCGCGCGCCGTGATCGTGGCCACGGGCGCCAGCGCCATGCTGCTCGGACTGCCGTCCGAGACGCAGTACATGGGGTTCGGCGTGAGCGCGTGCGCCACCTGCGACGGGTTCTTCTTCAAGGGCAAGCCTGTGATCGTGGTCGGCGGCGGCGACACGGCGATGGAGGAGGCCAACTACCTGACGCGCTTCTGCAGCGAGGTCGTGGTGGTGCACCGCCGTGACAGCCTGCGTGCGTCCAAGATCATGCAGGAGCGGGCGCTCGCGAATCCCAAGATCCGCTTCGAGTGGAACCGCGAGATCGCCGAGGTGCTGGGCGACGGCAAGAAGGTGAACGGTGTGCGGCTGCGCGACACCGTCACCGGCGCGCTGCACGAGATGCCCGTCGAGGGCGTGTTCATCGCGATCGGCCACAAGCCCAACACCGAGTTCCTGGGCGGTCAGCTCGCCACCGACGACAAGGGCTACGTCAAGGTGCAGCCCGGCCGCTCGATGACCAGTGTCGAGGGCGTGTTCGCCGGCGGCGACGTGCACGATGCGGTCTACCGCCAGGCGGTCACCGCCGCGGGCAGCGGCTGCATGGCGGCGATCGACGCCGAGCGCTGGCTCGAGGCGCAGGCGCACGCGGCGCATGTGGCCGACACCGCCGAGGCGGCCGCGAAGTCCTGACGCTGCAGTACCGGTCACTCCCGCACACGCGTCACCCCGATCCCACGAACGCCCACCGAAGCGCCGCCGAGGAGGCGGCGCAGGAGGCCGCAATGGAACGCGAGGTCCTCGAGTTCGACGTGCAGTTCGTGGGTGGCGGCCCCGCCGGGCTGGCCGGAGCAATCCACCTGTCGGACCTGATCGCCGCGCACAACACGCGCGCCAGCGCCGCCGGCCAGGCCGCGCTGCCCGAGCTGAGCATCGCCGTGCTCGAGAAGTCCACCGAGGTCGGCCTGCACGGTTTCTCCGGCGCGGTCATGGACCCGCGCGCGATCGCCGAGCTGGTGCCGGACTGGCGCGCGCAGGGCTGCCCGGTCGAGAGCGACGTCACGCACGATGACGTGCTGATCCTGACGTCGGGCGGCAAGTTCCGCCTGCCGTTCGTGCCGCCCGCGCTCGACAACCACGGCAACGTGATCGTGAGTCTGGGCGAGCTGACCAAGTGGATGGCCGGGCTCGCCGAGGCGCGCGGCGTGCTGATCGCCACCGAGACGCCCGCCGCATCCCCGCTGCTCGACGGCACACGCGTGCTCGGCGTGCGCACCGGCGACAAGGGCGTCGACCGCCACGGCCAGCACAAGTCCACGTTCCAGCCGGGCGCGGACTGCACCGCCAAGGTGACCGTGCTCTGCGAGGGCCCGCGCGGCACGATCGCCAAGCAGCTCGAGGGGCCGCTCGCGCTCACCGCCGGCAAGCAGCCGCAGGTGTACGCGACCGGCGTCAAGGAGCTCTGGGAGGTGCCCGCGGGCCAGGCGCGCAAGGGACACGTGATCCACACCATGAACTGGCCGCTGCCCGCCAGCACGTTCGGCGGCGGGTTCATCTACGGGCTCTCGGACACGCTCTGGTACGTCGGGTTCGTGACCGGGCTCGACTCCAAGGACCCCACGAGCGATCCGCACGCGAACCTGCAGAAGTTCAAGACCCACCCCGCGGTGCGCGAGCTGCTCACCGGCGGCAAGCCGATCGCGTACGGCGCCAAGGCGATCCCCGAGGGCGGCTGGTACGCGATGCCCCGGCTGCATGCGGCCGGCCTGTTGCTCGCCGGCGACACGGGCGGGTTCCTGAACGGCGGGCGCCTCAAGGGCATCCACCTCGCGATCAAGAGCGGCATGCTGGCCGCCGAGCAGATCTTCGAGTGCCTGCTCGCCGACGACTTCTCGGCCGCGGCGCTCGCCGGCTATGAGCGCCGCGTGCACGACTCGTGGGCGGGCGCCGAGCTGCGCGGCATGCGCAACTTCCATCAGGCGTTCGACGCCGGGCTGTGGGTGGCGCTGCCGCGCACCGGGTTCCAGATGTTCGCGGGCGGGCTCGACCCCTTCGGCGACCACCTCGCGGGCCATGCGGGCCACGAGCGCATGGCCAAGCTCGCCGACGCGCACCCGAGCGGCAAGCCGGCCGCGCCCAAGTACGACGGCCAGCTCACGTTCGACA
>CADEFY010000015.1:0-3228 GCA_902826705.1 uncultured bacterium | reverse complement strand
GCATCTGGTCGTGGCCGACACCAGCGTGTGCGCGACCCAGTGCCGGCGCGAGTACGGCAATCCGTGCCAGCACTTCTGCCCCGCCGCGGTGTACGAGATGGTGCCGGACGAGGCCAAGGGCGCGGGCGAGCTGCGGCTGCAGATCAACGCGTCCAACTGCGTGCACTGCAAGACGTGCGATATCGCCGATCCGTACCAGATCATCACGTGGACCACGCCCGAGGGCGGCGGCGGTCCCGCCTACAAGAGGCTCTAGCGATCCCATGACGCACACGCGCGCGACTCGGATGCGGTCGGCTGCGGCGGCGCTGCTGCTCGCCGCGGCGCTGGGGGGCTGTGCCGTACCGGACGAACAGGGCGCGTTCACGCCGTCGTCCGCCGCGCCGCCGAGCGCCGCCTCGCCCGCGCGCATCGGGCTGCCGCGCGCGTATCGCGGCTTCGTCGACGTGCTCGAGGACCAGGGCGACTGGGTGCTGATCGAGCCCTTCGGCTGGGTGTTCCGCCCGGACGTGAACACGCTCACGTGGCGGCCGTATCGCGAGGGCTGGTGGGAGCCTTCCGACGTGTACGGCTGGATCTGGAACAGCAACGACAGCTTCGGCTGGATCACCGACCACTACGGCGCGTGGTTCTACGACCGGTTCCAGGGCTGGGTGTGGCAGCCCGGGCCCGTCTGGGGGCCGGCGTGGGTGGCGTGGGTGGCAACCGACGACCTGATCGGATGGGGTCCGCTCGCACCCGAGGAGTACCGCGGCTGGGACGACGTGCCCGGCGGCGCGTTCCTGTTCGTGAAGGCCGCGCAGTTCGACCTGGAGAACGGCGGCACGCTGGCGATGTTCGCGCGCGAACTGCCCGCGGCGAAGGGCGACCTGTATGCCGTGGGCGCCGAGTCGGTGGTCGAGGGCAAGCGCCTCGTGCTCGGGCCCTCGCTCGAGCGCGTGCGGCAGATGGGCGGCATGCCGCGACTGCGCGAGACCTCGGAGCCGCGACGCGTGACGCTGCCCACCGAGGCGCAGGCCCCTGCGCTCGAGGCGCGCCTGCGCGCGGCGCTCCAGGCGGGCAAGCGCGAGTGGTCGGGGCGCCGCACGGGCGGCGCGGGAAGCGCACCGCCGCCGCCGCCATCGAGCGGCGCAGGCACCCGGCGGCTCAAGGGCGGCGCCGCGCCGCTCGGGGCGCCCGCCGCCATCGACTCCGCCGCGACCGACAGCACGCGCCGCTTCAAGCCCGGTGCGCGGCGCGGCGCGAGCGCCGACTCCACGCGCCGCTGAGCCGCCGGCGATGACCGACGCCGAGCGGCTGCGCGCGCACGCGCTGGCGCTCGGGTTCGACGCCGTCGCGATCGCACCGGTGGCGCCGCTCGCCGCGCAGGCGCACTACGAGCGATGGCTCGCGCAGGGCCGGCACGGCGACATGGCGTGGCTCGCCTCGCCGCAGCATCGGGCCCGCCGCGCGGACGTGGCCCTGCTGCTGCCGGGCGTGCGTTCGGTGGTGTGCGTGGCGCTGCATCACCCGCCCGATCGCGATGCCGCTCGCGATGCGCGCCTGGGACGGATCGCGCGCTATGCCGCGGGCGAGGACTACCATCGGATCCTGGACGAGCGGCTCGGGGTGCTCGAGCGCTGGATCGAAGCCGAGCTCGGCGCACGCGCGCTGGCCTACGCCGACACGGGCGCACTGCTCGAGCGCGCGTGGGCCGAGCGCGCCGGGCTCGGCTGGACGGGCAAGCACGCGGGGCTGATCTCGCGCGAGCGCGGCTCGTGGTTCCTGCTGGGCGAGGTGCTGGTGGACCGCGAACTGCCGGGCGTGCCCGCCGTGGGCGCGACGGGCGCCGCGCCCGCTGCATCTGCCGCACCCGGGCAGCACTGCGGCACCTGCACACGCTGCATCGACTTCTGCCCCACGCAGGCCATCGTGGCGCCGTTCGAGGTCGACGCGCGCCGCTGCATCTCGTATCTCACGATCGAGCACGAGGGCGCGATCCCGCGCGCGCTCCGTCCGCTCATCGGCGACTGGGTGTTCGGCTGCGATGTCTGCCAGGACGTGTGCCCGTGGAACCGGTTCGCGATCGCCAGTCGCGAGTCGCGCCTGCACGCGCGCGGACTCGACGGCTGGTCCCTGTCGCGGTTCCTCTCGCTCGACGACGCCGCGTTCGAGCGCCTGTTCGCGAGCAGTCCCATCCGCCGTGCGGGCCGTGCCGGGTTCCTGCGCAACGTGTGCGTGGCCTTGGGCAACCGCGCGGACCGCTCCGCCGCCCATGCGCTGGCCACCGCGCTGCGCGCGGACCGCGCGCCGCTGGTACGCGAGCATGCGGCATGGGCCCTGGGCGAGATCGCGGCAGCGGCACGTGGCCTACCTCGAACCGACGCGCTGCTCGCGTTGGACAGCGCGGTCGATGCACTCCAGTGCGCAGCACGCGACGATGCGAACATGGAGGTGCGTGAGGCGAGCCGCGTGGCCTTGCAGCGCATCCGATGACTCGTGCATTCAGACGAGCGCGCCGACAACCGAACACGCCCGCCTGCATCATGGTCTGCGTCGCTTGCGCTCCATGAACTCAGCCCCCAGTCGTCGCTCCGCCTCGAACTGGTTGTGAGCCCGGCAGAGCAGTCTCAAGTTCTTCAGCGTGCTCTCACCGCCCATGGCAACGGGGATCCGGTGATCGATCTCGAGGTGCGAGGTCGCCTTGCACTGATGCCCGGACGCGCTCACGAACTGGCAGCGCCCGCGATCGCGCGCCCAGACCCTGCGTCGGACCTTCGCGGGGATCGTCCGCGCGCTGCGTGAGCCATGCGCGGACGAGCGCAGCGCCCCCGACGACTCATGAACCACTCGCGCTGTGCCCGGGGCTCGATCGTGCGGCGCACCCGCGCGCCCCTCTGCACGGACGCGCTCACGCCCGCCGTCTGCTGCGGCCTGCGGCTCCTGCACGGCATCGACATCCGACTTCGCGACATCACGCTTCAGCGCGGCCTTGCGCGTTCGGTTGAGCTCATCGAGGAGCAGATCCAGCGCGCGCTCGAGCACGCTGGAGACGTCGTCCCGCGCGATCCGCGGCGCGAGGAGATCCTGGACTTCTCGCAGCTTGGCATGCGCTGCCGCACTGAGCGTGCACTGGAGCGCGAAGCTCGCGGGCGAGAGCGGAGAGACGAGCGTGTACTGGAAGACGGGCACGGCTGGACCGACCACGACCTCGCAGTGCGGATCCGGATCCGCTGACACGGGAGTGTT
>CADEFY010000014.1:18464-20996 GCA_902826705.1 uncultured bacterium | reverse complement strand
CCGGATGGCTCCAAGAACTGCCCCATGGTCTACATTCCCCAGCTCGAGGCCACAGTGCCGATCTGCCTCGACTCGCTCGACCTCTGGGACAGTCAGAGCGGCCACATCCTCAAGCCGGACAGCACCGTGCGGTGCGTGGGATGGCCCGACTGCGAGCAGGCGCAGGGCGACCGGCTCGGCAACGCCGGGGTGCGCGAGTTCCGCTCCAAGTACCCCGTCGGTCGCTATCGCCTGACGGACCGCCAGGTCAAGAACGGCTTCCTCTACTTCTACTCGATCACCGCACTCGACTCGAGCGGCGTGGGCAACAGCCTGAGCGAGCTGAGTGGCCGTCGTTCGGCAGTGGAGGCGGAGGCGGTCGTGCCGCAGACGGCTGCGACCGAGCAGGCGGGCGGCGTGTGGGTGGTGCCCAATCCGTACCGCGGCAACCAGCTGATCTCGGACCGGCCCTCGAGCTGGGACCTGCTGCCGAACGCCACCGACCCGACGGGCACGCATGTCGACTTCTTCGGGCTGCCCCGCGCCCAGTGGACCATCAAGATCTTCACGATCTCGGGTGACCTCGTGGCCGAGCTGCGGTCCACCGACGGCGTCAACGAGTCTGTGCGTGGCCCGGTCACCGGTGATGACGGCGCGATCCGCGACGGCTACACGCGGCAGCAGGACAACGCCAACGACGGTCAGGCGCGCTGGAATCTGATCTCCCGCAACGGCCAGGATGTGGTCAGCGGTATCTATCTGTTCACTGTCGAGTCGGCCAAGGGCACGCAGCGCGGCCGCTTCGTGATCATCCGCTAGCGCCACATGGCGAGCGAAAGGGGAAACCAAGTGAAGAAGTGGATCGCGGCGCTGGCGCTCATCGGATGTGTCATGCCGGGTGTGAGCCGAGCCGCCAACATCTTCGAGAAGGTCGGTACGTTCGACGGCCAGTTCCTCAAGATCGGCGTCGGTGCTCGAGCGGCTGCCATGGGCGGCGCGTTCGTGGCGATGGCGGATGATGCCAGTTCGGTGTTCTGGAACGCAGCCGGTGTCGCGCGCATCGACGCCGACAAGTCCGAGCTCGCGCTCAATCACGCCACGTGGCCGGCTGACCTGTCGTTCGACCAGGTGACGTACGTGTTCCACGTCAAGCAGATCCCCGGTGCGTTCGCGGTGCACGCTCGCTCGCTCTCGGGCGCGCCGCAGGAGGTGACGACCGCCTATCAGCCGCAGGGCACGGGGCAGACCTTCGATGCCGGCTACATGACGGCGGGCGTGACCTACGGCCGGTCGTTCACCGACAAGTTCAGCGCGGGGGTGACGGCGAACTTCCTGCACGAGGGTCTCGCGGACCTGTCGCAGCAGACGTTCTCGTTCGACGTCGGCACCTTGTATGACGTCGGTACGGCCGGCATGCGCATCGGCATGGCGATCACGAACATCGGCTCCGAGATCAAGTTCATCGAGCGCGGTGCGCGCATCCCGGCCATCTTCCGGGTCGGCACCACGGCGACGATCCTCTCGTCGGCGGACCAGAAGCTCGTGGGGTCATTCGAGTTCTCGCATCCGCCGGACAACGCCGAGCGGCTCAACTTCGGTGCCGAGTACGCCTTCCGCAAGTACCTCTTCCTGCGCGGGGGCTACAACGTGAACTACGACTCCGAGGGCATCGCCGGCGGCGTGGGCTTCCACTTCCCGGTGTCGATCGCCGGCATGGCCGATCTGGACTACGCCTACACGGACATGAAGGACCTGGGCGCCGCGCACCGATTCTCGATGCGCTTCCAGTTCTGATCGGGGCCCGGATGCCCGGGACGCCTCGATCCGAGGCCGTATCCACGGCGCGCTCCCTCGCGGGGGCGCGCCGTGTCCTCTGGGGCCTCCTGGCCATCGTCGGGCTCTCGGCCGCGCCCGCGGGCGCGATCCGGCTCGAGGGGGAGCCGCCGTGGCGGGTGGGGGGCCGGGTCGGATTCACGCTCGATGCCGTCGCGCGCCCCGACACCGCCGGGCTCGTGCTGGACGTGCACCTGCGCATCCCGCCCGCGACACTGCTGCAACTGGCGCGCGACAGCGTGGGCGATGGCCTGCTGCGTGCGAGCGTGCGGGTGAAGGGGCGCTTCGGGGCGCGCACCGCCGAGTCCGAGCAGGAGATCCCGATCTCGGCTGCGGACACGGCGCTGGGGCAGGGGCGGGTCGTGGCGCTGCGGTTCCCCGCTGCCGCCGGCCCGATGCAGATCACGGCGCGGCTCGAGGACGCCCGCTCGCGCAAGCGCGGATTCGCCAATTCATCCAGCGCCACACTGATCAAAAACAAACTGATAAAAATGATGATCAGGGTCACTGTCGGTGGCATCCACCACCACCACATGCCGCGAAAGATCGCCGCACCCAGGTAGGCCGACTGCAAGATCATACCAAGGTTGGGCGTAAAGAGTGGGCCTAAACCCAAGATTTGAATACCCACCAGCGCCAGAATGGCTCCGGACACGGCACCGACAAAACCCGCCATAATGTAGGGTAACAAATTGGGTAAGATCTGTTTGAGCGCGATCT
>CADEFY010000014.1:16827-18454 GCA_902826705.1 uncultured bacterium | reverse complement strand
CCAGATCGAGTTCCTCTGGCCCACGACGGGCGGGCGCGTGCCGCTGGCGTTCCTGCGCAGCGGCCGCGAGCGGATCCCCGATCCGGAGCGGCTCTACGGGCTCTACGCCGACCGCATGCGCGCCGCGTTCGTGGCACGTGCCCGCCCGGGGGATGCCCGTCCGTGGCACTACGTGGCGCGCGTCTTCGATCGCGATGGGCAGCCGTTCGCGCAGCGCGAGAGCACAGCCGCGGCCACCGAACTGCTCGACGCCGACGTCGCTTTCGATGTATCCGAGGTGCCCGCGGGCAGCTACGACCTCGAGGTGAAGGCATGGCAGGAGGGCGACGAGGGCGCGCTGCTCAGGCGTTCGCGATTCTCGGTGGCCTGGCGGCCCGAGACGTGGCTGCGCAACGCGGCCGACCTCACGGACGACGTCCACTTCCTGCTCGACTCCTTCGGCGAGGACTCGTTCGTCACGATGCCGCCCGGGGAGCAGGAGCGGTTCATGACCGAGTACTGGCGTGTGCGCGATCCGAGCCCCGAGACGGCATTCAACGAGCTCGAGGCCGCGTTCCACCAGCGCGTGGCGCATGCCAACGAGCACTTCACACGCGCTGGGCTCGAGCGCGGCATGTTCTCCGACATGGGACGCGTGTACATCCGGTACGGCGAGCCGACGGATATCACCAAGCAGGTGCTGCCCGCGGGTGACGACACCGCGCTGCAGGCGATCCTCGACATCCGACAGCGCGAGGACGCGGAGATGGGATCCGTGCATCAGAAGGGGCTGGGCGGCGACATGCGCCCGTACGAGGTGTGGGTGTACGAAGGCGACATCCCGCTGCCGATCGAGGCCGATCCGCGTGTGACCGACCGGCGGTATCACAAGCGCCGGCTGTTGTTCCTGTTCATCGACGAGCAGGGTCTGGGCAGCTATCGCCTGCGCTTCTCGACCGAGTAGCCGCGCACGCACGCGCTTGACCCTCTCCGGAGCGTCGGCAATAGTGCGATGCGGCTCCATCGGATCCCCACTCCCTGTGCACTCTCCGATGGCGCGGGCCGTCCAGCGCCGCGCCGGAGGTCGCCTCGATGCGACTCGGGCTCCTGACCGGCGGCGGTGACTGCCCCGGGCTCAATGCGGTCATCCGTGCGGCGGTGGTGCACTCCGTGCGCACGCACGAGAGCCCGATCCTGGGTTTCCAGGACGGTTGGCGCGGCCTGATCGAGGGCGAGGTGCGCGAGCTCTCGCTCGAGAGCATCGGCGGCATCCTGCCGCGCGGCGGCACGATCCTGGGCACCTCGCGCGTGGACCCGATCCGCCTGGCAGGTGGCATCGCGCGCGTGCGTGATGCGTTCCGGCTCTTCGAGCTCGACGGTCTGCTGGTGTGCGGTGGCGATGGCACGTTGAGCGCCGCGCTGGCCTTGAGCGAAGCCGGGATGCCGGTGATCGGGATCCCCAAGACGATCGACAACGACGTGCCGGGGACCGACTACTCGTTCGGGTTCGACACCGCGGTCGGGCATGTGGTGCGCGCGATCGACGCGCTGCACACCACAGCCGAGTCGCACGACCGCGTGATCGTGGTGGAGGTGATGGGGCGCACGGCTGGATGGATCGCGGCGGCGTCCGCGATCGCCGGCGGCG
>CADEFY010000014.1:0-16817 GCA_902826705.1 uncultured bacterium | reverse complement strand
GCACGTGCGCGCCACCGGCGAGATCGGCCTGTTCGTGGTCGTGGCGGAGGGCGGCGGGTCCCTGCCCGCTCCCGACGGTCATGTGCTCACGCTCCCCGAACGGCTCGATGAGTCCGGCCGGCCGCGCTACGGCGGCATCGGCGAGGCGCTCGCGCAGCAGCTCGAGGCGCGCACCGGCATGGAGACGCGCACCGTCACCCTGGGGTACGTGCAGCGCGGCGGCTCGCCCACGCCGTTCGACCGCCTGTTGGGGTCGCGCATGGGCGTGCATGCCGTGGACCTCGCGGTGCGAGGCGAGTACGGCCGGCTCGTGAGCCTGCAGGGGCTCACGGTCACCAGTGTGCCGTTGTCCGTCGTGAAGCAGGGCCCTCGTCTCGCCAGTGCCGAACTGCTCGCGACGGCTCGGGTCTTCTACGGTTGAACCCCACGGGCGGCCGCTCGGCGGCCGCCGCATCCCCCTCCACGGAGAACCCCATGGCGCTCAAGGTCGGTATCAACGGATTCGGCCGCATCGGACGACTCGTCGTGCGCGCGGCCAAGCAGCGCAAGGCCCCGATCGACTTCGTCGCGGTCAACGACCTCACCGACGCGTCCACGCTGCAGCATCTGCTCAAGTACGACAGCGTGCACGGCGTGTGGCGAGAGTGCCCGAGCAAGCCGCCCGCCGAGGGCCAGATCAGCGTGGCGGGAGACCTCATGAAGGTCTCGGCCGAGAAGGACCCGTCCAAGCTGCCGTGGAAGGCGCTCGGCGTGGAGGTGGTGATCGAGGCCACGGGCCGCTTCACCGATCGTGACAGCGCGGCGCAGCACCTCGCCGCGGGCGCGCGCACCGTGCTGATCTCGGCGCCGGCCAAGAATCCCGACCTCACGTTCGTCTTCGGCGTCAACGACCAGCAGTTCGACAAGTCCAAGCACCAGATCGTCAGCATCGGCTCCTGCACCACCAACGGCCTCGCGCCCGTGGCCAAGGTGCTCGAGGACACGTTCGGGATCGAGCACGGCCTCATGACCACCATCCATGCGTACACCAACGACCAGAACATCCTCGACCTGCCGCACAAGGACCTGCGACGCGCCCGCGCGGCGGGCCTGAGCATGATCCCCACGTCGACCGGGGCGGCCAAGGCGATCAGCGAGGTGCTGCCGCAGCTCAAGGGCCGGCTCGACGGCGTCGCGGTGCGCGTGCCGGTGATGGACGGCTCGCTCGTCGACCTGGTGGTCACGCTCAAGAAGCCGGCCGACAAGGCGGCCGTGAACGCGGCGCTCAAGGCGGCGGCCGATGGCCCCATGAAGGGGATCCTCGAGTACTGCGAGGACCCGATCGTGTCGATCGACGTGGTGGGCAACCCGCACTCGAGCGTGTTCGACTCGCTGAGCACGGTGACGATCGGCGACCGGACCGTGAAGCTCTTCTCGTGGTACGACAACGAGTGGGGCTTCTCCAATCGCATGGTGGACGCCCTGCTGAAGATGGCGTGAGGAGGCCGCGGCCATGAGTCACGCCAAGCGCACCGTCCAGCACCTCGACTGCAGGTCCAAGCGCGTGCTGATGCGAGTGGACTTCAACGTGCCCGTCGCCTCTGGCGAGGTCACCGACGACACGCGCATCGCCGCGGCCATGCCCACGATCCGCTACCTGCTGCAGAAGGGCGCGCGGCTCGTGCTCTGTTCGCATCTGGGTCGCCCCAAGGCCGGCCCAGAGCCCAAGTCCTCATTGCGCCCCGTGCACACGCGGCTGCAGCGCCTGCTGCGACAGGACGTCCGGTGGGCGGACGACTGCATCGGCGAGGCGGCCGAGGCCGCATCGCGGGCGCTGGCCGACGGCGAGGTGCTGCTGCTCGAGAACCTGCGCTTCCACCCCGAGGAGGAGGCCAACGACGCGGCGTTCGCGGGCGCGCTCGCGCGGCTGGGCGACTGCTATGTGAACGATGCGTTCGGCGCCGCGCACCGCGCCCATGCCTCGACCGAGGGCGTGACGCATCACCTCTCGCCGTGCGTGGCCGGGTTCCTGATGCAGAAGGAACTCGACTACCTCGGCAAGGCGCTCGATCAGCCGCAGCGGCCGTTCGTGGCGATCCTGGGCGGCTCCAAGATCTCGGGCAAGATCGACGTGATCATGCAGCTGCTCGGCAAGGTCGACCGGCTGCTGATCGGCGGTGCGATGATGTTCACGTTCGCGCGGGCGCAGGGCCTGCCCACCGGCCGATCGCTCGTCGAGGACGACCGCGTCGAGATGGCGCGCGAGGTGCTCGCTCAGGCGGCGGCGCGCGGCGTGAACCTGGTGCTGCCCACCGACTGCCTCGCCTCGACCGCGCCCGACGGATCGGCGCCCTCGCGCCCTCGCCGCATCGCGGAGCTCGCGTCGGACGAGATGGGCGTGGACATCGGTCCCGAGTCGGTGCAGCACTTCACCGAGCAGTTGCGCGGCGCCCGCACGGTGCTGTGGAACGGGCCCATGGGCATCTTCGAGGTCGAGGCGTTCGCCGGTGGCACCATGGCGATCGCGCGTGCGTGTGCGGCGCTCACGGGCGCGACCACGGTGGTGGGGGGCGGGGACTCGGTGGCCGCCGTGCAACAGTCGGGGCTCGCCGAGCGGTTCTCGCACCTGTCCACGGGGGGCGGCGCCTCGCTCGAGTTCCTCGAGGGCAAGGTGCTCCCGGGCGTGGCTGCGCTCGATGACGAGGTGGCGTCGTGAGCCGGGTGACGCGCCGGCCGCGCTTCGTGGCGGGCAACTGGAAGATGCATCGCACTCCAGCCGAGGGCGCTGCGCTGGCGCGCGAGTGCGTGGCGCTCGCGGCGGCCGACGCCGCGGGCGCCACGCGTGTGCAGGTGGCCGTGTTCCCGCCGTTCCCGGCGCTCTCTGCCGTGGCCTCGGCGATCGCCGGCAGCGGCGTGCGACTGGGGGCGCAGAACCTGCACCCCGAGCCGCAGGGCGCCTTCACGGGCGAGGTCTCGGGCCCGATGCTCGCGGCGGTCGGCTGTTCGCTCGTGCTCGTGGGGCACTCGGAGCGCCGGCACGGCATGGGTGAGACCGATGCGGTGGTCGCGGCCAAGACCCGAGCCGCGCTGCGCGATGGGCTCACCCCCGTGGTGTGCGTGGGGGAGACGCTCGCCGAGCGCGAGTCCGAACGCACGGCCGAGGTGCTCGTGCGCCAGGTGACCGCCGTGTACGCGGGGCTGTCGGCGGCGCAGGCGGCGGACACCGTGGTGGCCTACGAGCCCGTGTGGGCGATCGGCACCGGCAAGGTGGCGAGCCCCGAGCAGGCCGTCGAGGCGCACCGCATCATCCGCGCGACCCTCGACCAGGTGGTCGGCGCCGAGGCGGGCGGGTCGATGGCCGTGCTGTACGGCGGCAGCGTCAACGGCGACAATGCCGCCGCGCTCTTCGCCCACTCCGAGGTGGACGGCGCGCTGGTGGGCGGCGCCTCGCTGCAGGCGGCGGGCTTCTGGCGCATCGCCGCCGCGGCGGCCGCGGCCCCGTAGGGCCTTTGGGCCGCCCGATTGACGCGCGCACGGCCGGAGGCTAGATTCTCCGGCCGCTGCGCTGACCCGGCCTCACCGAGGGCGGGTCGCTTCCCCTCTGTCCGGAGCCTGTCCGATGAACCTGCCGTTGCTCATCGTCCATCTGATCGTCTGCGTGCTGCTGATCGCCGTGGTGCTCGTCCAGCCCAGCAAGGGCGGGCTCGCCCAGGGCGCGTTCGGCGGCGCCACGCAGACGGTGTTCGGCGGCCGTGGCGCCAACGACTTCATCACGCGCCTCACGGTCGGACTGGCCATCGTGTTCTTCCTCACCTCGCTCAGCCTCGCGCTCCTGACCTCGCGCGGCGGCACGCAGGGTGAGCGCAGCCTCATCCAGGAGCAGGCGCGCCGTCAGCAGCAGAGCGCGCCGGCCCAACTGCCCCCGGCCCAGTCGGCGCCGGGCAGCGCGACCCCGGCCACTCCCGTCGCACCGGGTGGCGCCGCACCGGCTCCCGCCGGCGGCACGCGCTGACGCGATCCGCTTCGCCGCACTTCGATGATGCCCGGGTGGTGGAATTGGTAGACACGTACGTTTGAGGGGCGTATGGGGAAACCCGTGCGAGTTCAAATCTCGCTCCGGGCACCACTAGCAAGCGAACGAGCCGCGCCGAGAGGCGCGGCTCGTTCGTGTTCCGGGGCGCGAGATCCGCGCAGCTACTCGAGGATCTCCTGCACGTAGCTCTCCATCGTCTCGCCGTCGACGTAGCCGACGACGCGGCGCACGACCTGGCCCTTGCGGTTGATGAAGAACGTGGTGGGGATCGAGCGGATCGGGCCGTACGACTCGAGCATCTCGTCGTTCGCCATGGCGAGCGTGAACTTGAGGCCCGACTTCTGCGCGTAGCGCCGCACCGGAGCCGGGCCGGCCTCGTCGACCGACACGCCGAGCACAGTGAGCCCCTGACGCGCGTAGCGCGTCTGCATCGCGTCCAGGTGCGGCATGCTCATGCGGCACGGCCCGCACCAGGTGGCCCAGAAGTCGAGCACGAGCGGCCGGTCACGCAGGTCGGCCAGCCGGATCGTGCGGCCGTCGAGGCCCTTGATCGAGAAGGCGGGTGCGGCCATCGGGCCGGCGAGCGCTGGCGCAGCGAGTGCGGCGCCGAGCAGCGAGGCGATCAGGAGTGTCGAGGCAGCTCGGGACACGGGGACCCTCGGGAGGCGAGTGGCGGGATCTCGGATGCGGGGAGTATCGGCGTGACCGAGTCGACTCTAGGGCGGAGAGTGCACGCGAGGCGTCACGGCCACGAAAAGACTGGGCCGGCCGCGCGTTTCCTGACGCTTCCAGGGAACCCGGAGCGCGTACGGGGTGTCGCAGTACATGTGCGCTTCCGCTTGGGCGGCCCGCGAACGCTGTGCTAGTTTGCGGTCGCTCTCCCCAGAGACCTGCGTGTCCCGTCCACCGCGAGCCCCATGGGCCGGGGCGGGCCCCGTGCCCTCCGGCCCAGGACGGGCCGGCGCGACTTCACAAGGAAGGTGAAGCCGATGGACCACGGCCATATCCTGCTGCAGATCGGCGTCGGCGGGAGGAGCTCGATCCTCACGCTCATCGCGGACGCGAGCCCGTTCTCCAAGTTCATCCTGCTCGTCCTGCTGGCCCAGTCCGTCTACACGTGGGCGGTGCTGTGGAACCGGCTGCGGCTCTACGAGCGCGTGCGCCTGCGCGACGCGGGATTCCTCACGGCGTGGCGCAAGCTGCCCGAGGGCGCGGACAGCCGCCTGCTCGCGGATCAGCATGCCGGCAGCGTGCTGGCACGCGCGGCTCTCGCCGGGCAGCGCACGCTCGAGCAGCTCCCGGCCGACAAGGTCCCTCGGGAGGCGCGCATGGAGCTGGCGCACCGCGCCATGGACCGAGCGGCGGCCGACGAGGTGTCCATGCTCGAGAAGCACATCGGCTTCCTCGCCACCACCGGCAGCGTCGCGCCGTTCGTGGGACTGCTCGGCACCGTGTGGGGCGTGATGGTGGCGTTCGTCGACATCGGCGCCCAGGGATCGGCCACGCTCGTCGTGGTCGCACCCGGCATCGCCGAGGCGCTGATCGCCACGGTCGCGGGCCTCGCCGCCGCCATCCCGGCGGTGATCGGCTACAACCACTGCCTCGGACGACTGCGCGACTTCAGTGACCGCGGGGCGCAGTTCTCGAGCGAGTTCGTCGACCGCAGGCTCGGAGCCGAACTCCGATGATGGTCTCGCGCGGCGGTCGCGGCCGGCCCCTGGCCGAGATCAACGTCACGCCGCTCGTCGACGTGGTGCTCGTGCTGCTGATCATCTTCATGGTCACCGCGCCGTTCCTGCAGGGCGGCCTCGAGGTGGACCTGCCCAAGGTCTCGAGCAAGGGCCTCGATGTGAAGGAGGGGCTGATCGTGAGCGTGCGCGGCGACCTCACGCTGGCCGTGGGCCCCGACATCGTGCCGCCCGCCCGCTTCGAGGCCGCGCTCGCCTCGGCGGGCGCCAAGGACCGGCCGGTGTTCCTCAAGGCCGACCAGAGCGTGCCCTACGGCACGATCGTGGACTACATCGCGCGCATGCGTCGCGCGGGAGTGGTGCAGCTCGGGTTGGTCACCGAGCCGCCGGCGCGCCCGCGATGAACCGCTCCGACGTCCTGATCTCGGCCGGTGTGCATGCGGCGATCGTGGTCGCGCTCGTGGTCGTGCGGCCGGTCTCCACGGTGTCGATCCCCGGGCCCGACGCCGTGCAGGTGGCGCTCGTCGATGCCTCGCAGCTGCCGCAGCCGCGCGTGGCGCCCGCCGTGCCGCGCGAGGCGCCCGCGCCGGTCGCGCAGGAGGAGGGCGTGCGCATCGAGCGGCGTCCGCGCGAGACGCCGCGCGAGACGCCGCGGCGCGAGGAGCCGCCGCGCCCGACGCCGCCCGTCACGCGCGAGCCCGAGCCCGCGGCGCCGAGTCCGGCGCAGGCCCCGGCCGCGCTGCCCTACGCGCCCACGGGAGTCGCCGGGCTCTCGGGTCAGGTGGGCGTGGACCAGGCCGACTTCGCGTTCTCGTATTACCTGGTGCAGGTGCGCCAGGCGATCGCCGCCAACTGGACCGCACCGGCCGGCGTGCCCACGGGCACGCGCGCCGTGGTGCGGTTCCGGATCCTGCGCGACGGCACAGTGCGCGATGCGCGCCTCGCCGAGGGCAGCGGCAACAGCTGGTTCGACCAGTCGGCCGCGCGCGCCGTGGCGATCACGCGCCGGCTGCCACCACTGCCCGCTGGCTACGGCGGCGGCGAGCTCGGCGTGCAGTTCGGCTTCGAGTACACGGGGAACTGAATGCGCTCACGACCTGCTCCTGCCCTGCTCGCGCTCGCGCTCCTCACGCTCGCGGTCCTCGCGTCGGCGCAACCGAGCGAGGTGCGCATCGACCTGCAGAGCGGTGCGGCCGAACGGCTGCGCATCCGCTGTGAATCGTTCACAGCCGCCGGTGACCGCACGGCGCGCGTCACGAGTGTCGAGGCCGACGAGGTGCTGGCCGCCGACCTCGCACACTCTCCGGTCTTCCGCGTGCAGCGCGCCTGGAACGAACGTGCCAGCGCGGGACTCGTGCCGCAGTTCGTGACTTCGGGGCGCTGGCAGGTCACGGGCGCCACCGTGCGGTTGACGGGCGAGTTGCGCGAACTGCCGGGCAAGCAGGTCGTGCTCACCCGCACGTATCGCGGCGCGCTCACCGACTGGCGGCGGCTCGTGCATCAGTTCGCCGACGACATCGTGCTGCAGCTGACGGGCGAGTCGGGCGTGGCCTCGAGCCGCATCGCGTACATCGTCAAGCAGGGGCGCGACAAGGAGCTGTGGGTCATGGACGCCGACGGCCACGCGGCTCGCGCGCTGACCAGTGACCGCTCGCTGGCGCAGTCGCCGAGCTGGGCGCCCGATGGCTCGCTGCTGCTGTTCACCTCGTATCGTGGCGGTGCGGGGCCGCAGCTCTGGGTGATGTCGCCCTCGGATCGCAGGCCGTTCCTCGTCTCGGGCCGGCCCGGGCTCAACACCACCGGGCGCTACGCGCCCGACGGTCAGAGCCTCGTGTGCACGCTGAGCCAGGACGGCAACGCCGAGCTCTACCGGCTCGATGCGCGCGGCGGCAGCCCGCGACGCCTCACGAACCATCGCGCGATCGACACCTCGCCGTGCTGGTCGCCCACGGGCCGTGAACTGGCGTTCACATCTGACAGAAGCGGGACGCCGCAGGTCTATCTGATGGATTCCGAAGGTGGTAACGTGCGACGACTCACCTACGACGTGACCTACACGGATTCCCCCGACTGGTCTCCCCGGGGCGACCGCATCGTCTTCGTGACGCGGACCGACTCCGGGTTCGACCTCTACACGTGCCGCCCCGATGGCACCGGCGCCCAGCGCGTCGTGGCGTCTGGTCGGAACGAGAATCCCCGCTGGTCCCCGGATGGACGCCAGGTCGTCTTCACGTCCGACCGCGACGGCCAGGAGGGGCTGTGGATCACCGACCTCGACGGCTCGCCGCCGAGGAAGCTCGACACCGGGGGCCGTCGGGCCCTCTCACCCGCGTGGTCACCCCGCCTGCCGGGCGTGGCTGCCGAATGACCTCACGCGAGGAGGACCGCATGCGCCCCACGATCCGACTGACCGCCATCGCCGCCTGCGCGGTGTTCGCGCTCGCCGCCGCCGGCTGCGCCAAGAAGGCCGTCCAGACGCCGCCGCCGCCGCCCACGAGCACGCCGGATGCGGGCACGGTCCCCACGCCCGCGCCGACCACGCCCGCGACGCCACCGGCCACCACGCCCGGCGCGCTGACGCCCGCCGAAGCGGCCGCGCTCGTGCGCGGCATGCAGACCGTCTACTTCGCGCTCGACTCCTGGTCGCTCGATGACGGCGCCCGAGCCGCACTCGACGCCAATGCGCGCGTGCTGCGCGACAACGCCTCGCTCTCGATCACGGTCGAGGGCCACTGCGACGAGCGCGGCACCGTGGAATACAACCAGGCCCTGGGCGAGAAGCGCGCCGAGGCGGTGAAGCAGTACTTCGCCGACGCCGGCATCGCCATGTCGCGCATGGTCACCGTGAGCTACGGCAAGGAACGCCCGTCCGACGAGGGCCACGACGACGCGGCGTGGGCCAAGAACCGCCGCGCCGAGTTCTCACCGCGGTGATGCGCGCACCGATCCTCGCGGCGGCGCTGCTCGCCGCCGGCATGGCGGCCAGTGGCTGCTACGCGCCCCAGCTGCTGCGCCTGCAGGGCGGGCTCGACAGCCTGCGCACGCAGGTCGACACGCTGAGTGCGCGCGATGCCGTGGCCTGGCAGACGCTGTCCGACACGCGGCGCGAGCTCGACTCGCAGCGTGACGTGCTGCTGTCCACCCGCGCCACGTCCACGAGCAGCGCGCGCGAGGTGAGCGAGGCGCTCGCGCGCATCGACGGCATGCTCGAGGACGTGATGGCCAAGCTGCGGATCTCCAACGACCGCGCCGCGCCCAGCGCACCGAGCACCGCGCCGCCGGCCGCGGTCGCGGGCCCCGGTGCCAACACGCTCTACGACCAGGCGACCCAGGACCTCACCATGGGCCGGTACGCGATGGCGCTTCAGGGCTATCGCGACCTGCTCGTCCGGCACGGCGCCTCGGACCTGGCGGACAATGCGCAGTACGGCGTGGGGGAGTGCTTCTTCGCACAGGCGGCGTTCGACAGCGCGGCGACGGAGTACGCCAAGGTCGACCTGCAGTGGCCGCGCAGCGATCGTGTGCCCGCGTCGCTCTACAAGCTCGCGCTCTCGCAGGAGCGGCTCGGGCGAGCGGCCGAGTCGCGCAAGACGCTCGAGGAGCTGGTCAAGCGATTCCCGACCGCCAACGAGGCACAGCTCGCTCGTGATCGCATCGGCATCGTCAGGCGCTGACCGAGCCCGTCCGACGCGGCCCGCGCGATGCTCCGCGCGGGCCGCGCTGCTGATGGCGTGCGGGCTGCTGGGCGCGCCGGCCGCGCGTGCGAGCGAGGCGCCTGCGGACTCGCTCACGCCGCAGCCTGCGCTCGCCGTGCACGACACCGTGGTGGCGGGCTCGCTCTGGCGCCACTTCGGGATCGCCTCGTGCGCCGACCTGGCCGGATTGCCGATCGCGCGCGTGCAGGCCGTGCCGCACCCGATCTGGGATCCCGTGCCGCCCGGCCCGCTGGCGCCCGTGTTCGCGCTCGGCAATCGCCTGCACGTGCGCACGCGCGCCGCCACGGTGCGCGCGAGCCTGCTGGTGCGCGAAGGCGAGCGGTTCGATGCGCGCCGCGTGGCCGAGAGCGAGCGCGCACTGCGTGCGCTGCGGTTCCTCTCGCCCGAGAGCGTGCTCGTGCGCTCGCGTGGCGACTCGGTGGACGTGGCCTTCCACACCCGGGACCACTGGACCACCAATCCCGAGGTCAACCTCGAGAGCGGCGGGGGCACGCTGTACGGTGCCGTGAGCTTCACGGAGCGCAACTTCCTGGGGCGCGGCTGGGGCGTGTCAGCGAGCTATCGCGAGGATCCGGTGGGCATCACGCGCGGCCTCTCGCTGCGCAATCCGCACGCGTTCGGCAGCCGCTGGAACACCGAGTTCACCGCCGCCACGGGCACGGCCGGCAAGTCCAACGGCATGTCGGTCGTGCTGCCGTACTTCGGAGAGGAGGGCGGCCGCACGCTGGGCGTGCGCTGGTCGCGCGTCTCGTCCGAGGCGCAGCTGTTCGAACGCGGATCGCTCGCCTCGCGGGTGCCGCGCCGCACCGAGGAGGCCGAGGTGTGGTGGGGCGTGGGCGGCCGCACGCCCACCGGGCTCGTGCGGCGCGCGCGCGTGCTGATGGCGATCCTCGACCGCAGGCTCGAGCCGAGCCTCGTGGAGCCCACTGCGCCACCCGAGTTCGCCGACCCGGGCGGCGACCTGCGGCTGCGGCGCCTCGGCGGCGAGGTGCGCTGGTGGCGGCCCCGCTTCATCCAGCGACGCGGTGTGGAGCGATTCGACCGCGTGGAGGACATCGATCTCGGTGGCTCGCTCGCCGTGGAGGGGGCGTTCGCGCCCAAGGCCCTGGGTGGCACGGTCGACGAGGGGTATGCGCGACTGCGCTGGTCGGGTGGCGTCGACGCCGACGGCCTCGGTTTCGGCTGGGCGAACGCCAGTGTGCGCTCGCGATTCCGTCGCGATGTCCGCGAGGTGCTGGGCGAGGTCTCCGCGCGCTGGGTGCAGCAGCCGCACGCGCGCGTGACGCTGGTGCTCGGCGCCCTTGGCGTGGGTGGCCGCGAGATGCCGCGTGACTTCCAGGTCGTGGTGGGCGGCCTCGACGGACTGCGCGCCTATCCGGTCCACGCGCTGGCCGGCACGCAGCTCTGGCGCCTGAACGCCGAGGCCCGCGTGCTCGGCGGGCCGTCGTTCGGCGAACTGGTGCGCGTGGGAGGCGCCGTGTTCGCCGACGCCGCCCATGTGCGAGGTCTCGGCTCGAGCGACGCGCCGTGGCATCACGATGCCGGCTTCGGCCTGCGGCTGTCGCTGCCGCAGTCGTCGATGGACGAGGTGATCCGCATCGACATCGCGTGGCCGATCGCGCCGACGCGTGATGGCCGCCGCGAACCGGTGCTCACGTTCGGCAGTTCACAGGCTTTCTAGCCCGGACTATTCATGAACCGCCGCCTCCGAGCGCCATCTGCAGCACGTCCACTGCGTTGCACGAGCGTGGCGCTCCTCGGCGTGTCATCCGACACGCCTCCGGTGCGGCACGCTCGCGCGCCTCGTGGCCGCGCTGCATCTGTCGCTCTCGGCTGGCGGTTCATGAATAGTCCGGGCTAGGGTGTTGACCGACGCCTGCGTGGGCTCGTAGCGTCCGCGGCGACCCCTGAGGACCCCCCATGCAGATCGACATCGTGCCGCTCGCGCTGCCGCCGGACACCAACGTGATCGTGGGGCAGGCGCACTTCATCAAGACCGCCCCGGACCTGGCCGAGATCGTCGCCACCACGGTGCCGCAGGCGCGGTTCGGGCTGGCGTTCTGCGAAGCCTCGGGGCCGTGCCTGATCCGCACCGAGGGCAACGAGCCCGAACTGGTGACCGCGGCGGCGGAACAGGCGCAGCGGATCGGCGCCGGGCACGTGTTCGTGATGCTGCTGCGTGCGGCCTACCCGATCAACGTGCTTCCCGCGATCAAGCAGTGCCAGGAGGTGTGCCGCGTCTTCTGCGCCACCGCCAACCCGCTCCAGGTGCTGGTCGCGCAGACCGAACAGGGGCGGGGGGTCGTGGGCGTGGTGGACGGCGGTGCGCCACAGGGCGTCGAGTCGCCGGCCGACAAGGACAAGCGGCGCGACTTCCTCCGCGCGATCGGTTACAAGGCGTGATGCTGCGCTTCGGCACCTCGGGCATCCCTCGCTCCACGCCTCGCCCGGGCACCGAACACGGCATCCGGCGCACGCGCGAGCTGGGACTCGACCATCTCGAGATGGCCTGGGTGAACGGCGTCAAGATGTCCGACGACACGGCCGACCGGATCGCCGCGGCGGCACGCGAAAACGAGGTGTCGCTCACCGCGCACGGCCCGTACTACATCAACCTCTGCGGCGCGGCCGACATCGTCGAGCGAAGCCGCGTCCGGCTGATCGACACCGCTCGCCTGGCCACGCGCTGCGGTGCGGAGTCGTTCTGCTTCCACGCGGGCTTCTACGGCGCGCTCGATGCCGCGGAGGCCGACGCGCGCGTGCGGCGCGAGCTCATCACCGTCTGCGGCGAGAGCGAACGGCAGGGCAGCCGCGTGGACATCCGTCCGGAGCTGACAGGCAAGGCGTCGCAGGTGGGGTCGCTCGAGGAGGTCCTGGGCTGGAGCGCGGACCTGCCGCGCGTGGCGCCGTGCGTCGACTTCTCGCACCGCTATGCTCGCGCGCTGGGGGAGTACAACTGCTACGCCGACTTCGCGGCCACGCTCGAGGCGATCGCTGCGGCGCTCGGCCGCGCGGCGCTCGAGCGGCTGCACATCCACATCTCGGGCATCCAGTTCGGTCCCAAGGGCGAACGGCGCCACGAGCCGCTCTCCGAGACGGCGTTCCGCTGGAAGGAACTGCTGCGCGCGCTCAAGGACCTGAGGGTCTCGGGCTGGGTGGTCAGCGAGAGCCCGGCGATGGAAGATGACGCCCTGCTGCTGCAGCGCACCTATCGGAGGATGCGATGACCCAGACGCGAGCGACGGCCCCGGTCGTCATCATCGGCGCCGGCTGCATCGGCGCGGCGATCGCGTACCATCTCGGCCGTCGCGGCGTCCGAGATGTGGTGGTGCTCGAGCGCGAGCCGGTCTCGGGCGCCGGCTCCACGGGCAAGTGCGCGGGTGGGATCCGGCAGCAGTTCTCCACCGAGCTCAACGTGCGCATCTCCGAGCTCTCCGTGCGCCACTACGAGCGCTTCGAGGCCGAGATGGGCTCGGGACCGGTGTTCTTCCCGGTGGGCTACCTGTTCCTGCTCTCCGACGAGGCGCGCTGGGCCGCGTTCCAGGCGCAGGCGGCGATGCAGCGCGGACTCGGCCTGCCGGTGCAGACGCTCACGCCCGAGGGCGCGGGCGCGCTGGTGCCGCAGCTCGACCTGGACGGCGTGCTGGGCGCCACGTTCTGCAGCACCGACGGCCTCGGCAACCCGCACGAGATCACGCAGGCCTTCGAGGCCCAGGCGCGCGCACTCGGCGCGCGCTTCCGCTTCGGCGTCGAGGCCACCGGGCTGCTGCGCGACGGGCGCCGCGTGACCGGGGTGCAGACGAGCGAGGGCGACATCGTCACGCCGCTGGTCGTGAACGCGGCTGGCGCGTGGGCGGCGGCTGTGGCCGAGTGGGCCGGCGTGGACCTGCCGGTGCTGCCGTATCGCCGCCACTGTTTCGTCACCAAGCCGATGGCATGGATCGACGAGCGGCTGCCCATGGTGGTCGACATGAAGTCGGGCGTGTACATGCATCGCGAGAGTGGCGGTCTGCTTCTGGGGCTGGCCGATCGCGACGAGTCGCCGGGATTCGACACCAGCACCAACTGGGACTTCCTCGAGCGTGTGGTGGAGCCGGCCATGGAGCGCATCCCCGCGCTCGCCGAGGCCGAGGTCGCGCACGGCTGGGCCGGGCTCTACGAGACCACGCCCGACCACAACGCGGTGCTCGGGCCCGCCGAGGGTGTCCCGGGCCTCATGCTCGCCAACGGCTTCTCGGGGCACGGGTTCATGCAGGCGCCGGGCGTCGGCCAGTTGATGGCGGAGTGGATCGTGGACGGCAGGCCCAGCCTGGATCTCACGCCGCTCCGGCTCGAGCGATTCCGCGACGCGCGCACCGTGGTCGAGAGCAACGTCATCTGACCATGGGCCTCGAGCACCGCACGCTGCGCCTCGGGCCCCTCGACAACGGCGTCTACGTGCTCACCGATCCCGCGAGCCGTGAGACGGCGATCGTCGATGTGGGTTTCGAGCCGCAGACCGTGATCGACCTGGTCCGACGCGAGGCGCTGCCGGTGCGCTGGCTGCTCGGCACGCACGCGCACTACGACCACGTGGCGGGCATGCGCGCGGTGCAGCGCGAGGTCGGCGGCGTGTACGCACTGCATCCGCTCGACCGGCCGCTGCTCGACTCGGTCTCGCTGCAGGGTTCCCTGTTCGGCTTCCCGCCCGCCGAGACGCCCGAGATCGGCCTCGAGCTGGCCGACGGCATGCGCATCGCGCTCGGCGACCAGACGCTCGAGGTGCTCTTCGTGCCGGGGCACGCGCCCGGGCACGTGGCGTTCCGGCACGGCGACACGCTCTGGAGCGGCGACGTCCTGTTCCGCGAGAGCATCGGCCGCACCGACCTTCCGGGCGGCGACGCCGACCAGCTCCTGCGCAGCATCCGCGAGCGACTGTTCCCGCTGGGCGATGACGTGCGGGTGTTCACCGGCCACGGGCCCCCCACCACGATCGGGCACGAGCGCCGCCACAATCCGTACGTGGGCGAAGGGGCCACGCATCGATGATCGTCTCCGCCGCATGAGCGACCGCTACTCGCAGTGGCCCACGCGCCTGGCGCTGGCGCCCGATGCGTTCGTCGCGCCGGGCGCGAGCCTCGTGGGCGAGATCACGCTCGGCCCGCGCAGCAGCGTGTGGTTCGGCGTCGCCATGCGCGGCGACTGCGCGCCGATCACGGTGGGCGAGGAGTCCAACCTGCAGGACCTGACCGTGGTGCATGTGGACGAGGGCGCGCCGTGCCGCATCGGTGCGCGGGTCACCATCGGCCATCGCGCGATCATCCACGGATGCACGATCGAGGACGACTGCCTGATCGGCATGGGCGCCATCGTGCTCTCACGCGCCACGATCGGCGCAGGTTCGCTGATCGGCGCCGGAGCCCTCATCAAGGAGGGCCAGACGATCCCGCCGGGCTCGCTGGCGGTGGGCGCGCCGGCCCGCGTGATCGGCCCGGTCACCGAGGCGCATCGCGCCGCCATCGCCCGTGGCGCGGCGCACTACGTCACGTTCTCGCGCGGGTACCTGGCGCGCGGCGTCGCCTCGCAGTTCCCGCTGCGGCCGACAGTGCACCAGCCGCAGGCGCTCGTGCCCATGACGTACTTCGAGTGGGAGCAGCGGCTCGCTGTGCTCGCCGGCAGCCCCGAGTGGGTGCGTGCACGGTTCGCGGGCGGCACGCCCGAGCAGCTGCGCGCCCGGACGCGGCCCGATGCGTGGTGCGCGCTCGAGGTGGCCGGGCACCTGGCGGATGCCGACCGCGACCTGTTCGGGCCGTGGGTGGCCCGCGCACTCGCCGAGGACCTGCCCGTCGTCTCCGCGCCGGCGCTCCAGCCGCAGGTCGCCGCGCGGGCGCATCGGGACGCCGAGCCCTCGGCGCTGATCGCCGCGTGGCGCACGGCGCGGGAGGCGCTCATCGCCACCCTGGATCCGCTCGGTCCGCCCGCGTGGGCCCGCATGCTCGTGCACCCGCGCCGCGGCCCGATCGCCGTGGGTGACGTCGTGCGCCACTGGAGCGAGCATGACCTCTCGCACCGCCGGCAGATCGCCCGCGCGCTGGCGGCCGCATCATGATCGTGATGCCGGGCCCGCCCGATGCTCCCGCCGACCGGCTGCTCGCGGCGCTCGCCGCACGCGGCGAGGCCGTGTGCGCGCTCGCGGACCTGCCGGCGGGCGAGACGCCGGTCACCCTCGTCGTGACGACCGGTGCGTTCGTGTTCGACCTCGCAGGCGCGGTGCGCGCGATCGCGCCAAGACGCTTCCGGCTGCTCGTGCTCTCGCGGCTCGGTGCGCATCCCGATGCGCGTGCCGCCTCGCTCCGGCGAATGTGGCGACTCGAGGAACACGCGCGCGGCAGCGGCGCACCCACGCTCACGCTGCGCCTCGCACCACTGGTGGGCCCCGACGCGCCGCTCTGGCGCCAGTTGCGGCAACGCCCGTCGCTGCCGAAGGGCGGCCGCGGGCTGCTGCAGCCGGTGCTCGAGAGCGACGTGGTCGAGACGCTGGTGCGCGCACTCGCGGACCCGGCGGCCTGGGGCGGCTGGTGCGAGGTGGCGGGCGAGGAGGTGTGGAGCCTGGCCGAGCTGCGCGATGCCGCGGCCGCGACGCGCGGCCCGCGCACGGGGGCGGCCTGGGAACCCTCACTCGACGAGTTGGCGGAGCACCGCCTGGCGGAGAGCGAGCCGTGGGTGGCGCGGTTCGCCCTGCGCCCGGCCTCGGTGGCGGAGTTCGCGCGCCGGAGCGCGGCATGAGCCCCGCGCGACGCGCCGCACCGCACGCCGCCAGGCGACGTGGCGACCCGCCTGCGGGCGTGGGCATCCTGACCGTGAGCGACACGCGCCGCGGCGCCGACGACGTGAGCGGCGCCACCGCGCAGCGGTTGTTCGAGCGCGCGCGGCACGAAGTGGTCACGCGGGACTGGTGCGACGACGATGCAGCCGCGATCCGCCGCGCCGTGCGCGCGATGCTGCGCCATCGGCGGATCGACGCCGTGTTCGTCACGGGCGGCACGGGCGTGGCGCCGCGCGATGTGACGCCCGAGGCGCTGGCGGCGCTCGTCGACAAGCCGTTGCCGGGATTCGGGGAGCGATTCCGGGCCCGGAGCGAGCGCCAGGTCGGCGCGGCGGCGTGGATGTCGCGTGCGGGCGCGGGTGTCGCCCGCGGCCGACTCCTCGTATGGTGTCCCGGATCGACCCGCGCCGTGACCCTGGCGCTCACCGAAGTGCTGCTGCCCGAGCTGGCGCACGTGGTGCGCACCCTCGGGCGGTCCGCCCCCTGACCGAAGCCTCCTCCGGAGCACGCATGTCCATCAAGCCCGACCACTGGATCCGCCGCATGTGCCGCGACCACGGCATGATCGAGCCGTTCGAGGAGAAGCTGGTCCGCCA
>CADEFY010000013.1 GCA_902826705.1 uncultured bacterium | reverse complement strand
GAGGTCCACGAGGATTGCGAGTTCGACGACGGTGAAGGGCGTGCTGTTCGGCAGTGCGAAGACGTTGCCCCCCGGGAAGGACACGCCCGGCGTGGACGAGGACACGGTGACCGTGCCGGCGTCGAGGTTCGTCGAGCCCGCGTTGCGCATGCGCACACGCAGCGTGCCGGTCTCGCCGTTGTCCAGATAGCCGTCGTCATCGCACGAGTGCACGTCGTCGGTCAGCGTGAGCGAGGCCACCTGCAGGTCGCCGCCCACCAGGAAACTCTCGACTGCGCCGGTGTTGTCGGTGGGGCTGCCCGCCACCGCGCCGATGCCCAGGCCGCGCTTGGCGAACGCCTGCACGAACAGCGCGAAGTCCACCGGGTCGTTGGCGATCGCCGCCGACAGGATCGCGTCGCGCGCGTCGATGAACGTGGGCGCATCGGGCGTCAGCTTGAAGCCCGCCACCAGGTACTCGCGCATGCGCTGGTTGGCCTGATCGAACGTGAGCCGGCCCGTGTCGCGCAGCAGTGCGGCGTAGCACTCCCACAGCATGTTGCACCACACCTCTCCGGTGCGGTGCACCGCCGCGTTGGCCGCGCCCGTCAGGTCCGCGCTGGCGTTGCTCGGCACGGTGGTCGGCAGCGGCTGACCGGGCACGATGTGCTTGTAGGTGAGCGGCGCCTTGGTCATGTCGGTCGAGTACGGCCAGCGGCGGATGCCGAAGTACCACGCGTGATTGGCCACGCCGCTGGCACTCAGCGCGTAAGCGCCGGTGTTGTAGATGCCGGAGAAGTCGGTGGGCACGTCTCCCGGCCGCGCCGTGAGGATCAGCGACAAGAAGTCCGACCAGCCCTCGCCCATACCGCCGGCCTGGTTCGTGGACAGGCCCACGGCATTGCCCACGAGCCGGTTGCTCAGATAGTGCGCCCACTCGTGCGCCACGATGTGGCCGTCGATCGTGCCGTCGCGCGGCGTGTTCGCCTGACGCGAGAGCGTGGCGGTGACGCCGGCGCCGAGCTGGGCTCGGATCGCGTTGCCGACCGTCTGACTGACCATGACCGAGGGGATCGTGATCGTGCCCGACGTGCCGGAGAGGCCCGGCGGCACGAACGTGCCCGCGTTGTCCACCACGATCACGCCGATCGCGCCGGCGTTCTGCGCGAACTGCACCTTGTTGGGGAACCCACAGGTGCCGCGGTCGATCAGCGCGATGCGGCCCGCGATCGCGGCCGCGTTGGTGATCGCGCTGCAGATGTCGGAGGTGGGAGCAGTGCCGTCGATCGCCGCCACGACCGTGCCGCTCACGCTGAACGTCTGCGGCCCGAAGCCCGTGGCGACACTGGCGATCGACGAGCCCGCGATCACGGCCGGCGCGGTGACCGTGACCTGCGCCGAGCTCACGTTGAACACGTACATCTGCATGCGCGGCGCGCCGCCATCGGCGGGCGTGAACATGTTGGCGTTGTTGACCCCCGAGTAGTCCTGGCCCTCGGCCAGGATGCCATCGGCGCCCAGGCCGCCGCGGCCGAAGTTGTCCACCTGCGCGTTGCCCGCGGCCTCGTCGAAGCCCGCGTCGTAGAACCAGTCATGCAGGTAGTTGTTGAGGTAGAAGAGGGTCGTCACCGATGCCGAGCGCTGCGTGGCATCGGCGCTCGGGGACAGCGCGGTGTTGTAGGTGTGGTCGAACACCCCCGGCGAGGTGACCGTGGCGCGGAAGTCGCCGCCGGACAGCCCGTCGGGTGCCGACAGGTCGACGTAGGCATCGACGTTGTTGCCGCTGGTCACCGTGGCGCCGGGCGCGAGCCACGGGTCGTTGGTCGAGATCGGGCCGTTCTGGAGCGACACGAGGCTCGGCGCGACGAACGCCGGGGTGAAGAAGTCGGGCACGCCGGTCGGGTGCGGCGAGGGGTTGTTGCCACCGGGTCCGTCGAATGGCCGGAACGGCGAGGCACCGTCGGCCCAGGTGCGGTACCCGAACGCCACATCCTGCATGAGGCTGTGCTTGAAGAGCACGCGCCCATCGGTCGCCGAGAGCACGTAGGCGAACGCCGCCGTCTCCCCCACCACCTCGACGTAGCGCGCGGGCTCGAGCACGTCCGCGAGACGGAACCAGACCGGCTTGGTGCGCAGCGGCCGCACCACGGCGAGGCCGTCCGTGCGCGAGCCCATCTCTGCCGGCGCCTCGTAGGTCTCGTAGCCGCCCGCATCCGCCGGAGCCTTTCGCGCGGTGCGCGGCGCGGACGTCAGTCCGCCGAAGTCGCGCAGCGCACGCGAGACCGCGTCCGCGGCGTCGAGCGAGAAGCGGCCCGCGGCGCCCTTGGCCGCGAGCGATCGCGAGGGCAGATGCCCCGCCACGGACACCAGCGCGAGGTCGCGGTCCATGCAGACCTTGAACTCGTCGCGGAACACCTCGATGCCGTCCACCACCTGCGTGTACGACGCGATCACCGCGCCGCGGCCGGTGTCGTGCAGGTGGCGCAGCTTCGTGCCATCAAGATCGGCCTTGCTCAGGCGATAGAGCGGGGCCAGACCCGCCAGGTGCGCGCGCGCGGCCGCGTCGGCCGAGCGGCCGGGGCGCGCCGAAGCAGCGGCCGTGGCCGGCGCCGCGGTGCGCGGCGCCCACACGAAGGACGGCACGTCGTAGCGCTCGTCCATGCTGCGCACCGTGAACTCGCGCGCCAGCTTCGCCGCCTCCGCGCTGCGCGGCGCCACCGCCGCCTTGGCGCCGCGCGCGGCATCGAACGTGGGCGGCGCATCGGCGCGCACGACGCGAGGCGGGGCGGCGAAGCCGGCCAGGGCGAGGAGGAGCAGCAGCGAGGAGCGAGGGCGCAGGCGCACGGGGCCTCCGAGGCGGTGGGTCAGGCGGGTGGCGAGCGGGGACCGGCGTCGCGGCCCCCTCCGAACCGTATGACTCTACACAGGCCTGACAGGCCCGCTCAAGACCGTCGCGCCGAACGCGGGCGACTCACGGCCACACCCGCCGCTCCACCGCGGGCAGCGCCAGGTCGGCGCCGCGCATGAACACGGTGTCCGGGCGCACGGCGGGCATCCAGTAGGGCAGCTCCTCCAGTGTCTCGCACTCCCAGAGCACCGCGTCCCCCCACGAGCCGGGTGAGAGGTGGCCCACCTCGGCCTGGGCCCCCAACGCCTTGGCGGCGTTCCACGTCACGCTCATGAGCGCCTCCTCGGCGGTGAAGCCGCAGAGCCGTGCCGCCAGCGCGGCGCACTCCATGAGCGACTGCGCCGGCGCCGTGCCGGGGTTGAAGTCGGTGGCCACGGCGACGCGCGCGCCGCTGGCTCGCAGCATCGCCGCATCGGGCAGGCGCTGGCGCAGCGTGAGCGCCGCCGCGGGCAGCAGCACGCCCACGGTGCCCGCGGCGGCGAGCGCGCGCCAGTCGGACTCGGTCGCGCTCTCCAGATGGTCGGCGCTGCGTGCGCCCAGTTCGGCGGCGAGCGCCGCGCCGCCGAAGTGCTGCATCTGCTCCGCGTGCAGCTTGATGGGCAGCTCCAGCGCGCGCGCGCGTTCGAGCACGAGTCGGCACTCCTCGACCGTGAACGCGACCGGGTCGCAGAACACGTCGATCGCCGAGGCCATGCCGCGGCGGTGCACTTCGGTCAGCACCGGGCCCGCCATCTCCTCCACGTACTCGCGACGCCGGCCCTCGTAGTCCGGCGGCAGCGCGTGCAGCAGCAGCGCCGTGCGGTGCACGCGCACGGGCACGCGGATCGCGGCCCCCCCCATGAGCTCGAGCAGCCGCAGCTCGCGGCGCGGTTCGAGCCCGTAGCCGCTCTTCACCTCGACCGTGGTGCAGCCGTTCGCGCGCCAGCGTTCGAGCCGGATGGCGAGCGTCTTCTCGAGCACGTCGTCGCGCACGGCTGCCGTGGCGTTGACCGTGGAGCGGATGCCGCCGCCCTTGGCGGCGATCTCGGCGTACGGCACGCCCTGGGTCTTCTGCTGGAACTCGAGCGCGCGATGGCCGCCGAAGATCATGTGCGTGTGACAGTCCACGAGCCCCGGCGTGACCAGCTTGCCGTTGGCGTTGAGCGGCCGCGCATCGGGGTGCCGGCGCGTCAGTTCGCCCACATCCCCCACTTCGAGCACCCGGCCGTTCATGAACACGATCGCGCCCTTGGGCGTGCGCAGGATGCGCTGGCCCTCGGCGTCGGGCGTCACGACCTCGGACGTGTTGTGCAGGATCAGATACGCCGAACGGCCGGCGACCGCCTTGCCCGAGGGATCGTGCGCGGACCAGTTGGCCATCTAGTCGGTGATCCCCGGCAGCTTCATGCCGGTGCGCCGCGCGTGCGCGATGGCGTCCTCGTAGCCCGCGTCCGCGTGTCGCATGACGCCGGTGCCGCAGTCGTTGACCAGCACGCGGCCGAGCCGCGCATCGGCCTCGGCGCTGCCGTCACACACCACGACCATGCCGGAATGGATGCTGTTGCCCATCCCCACGCCGCCGCCGTGGTGGAGGCTCACCCACGACGCGCCCGAGGCGGTGGTGAGCATGGCGTTGAGCAGCGGCCAGTCGGCCACCGCATCGCTGCCATCGCGCATGGCCTCGGTCTCGCGATAGGGCGAGGCGACCGAGCCGGTGTCCAGGTGGTCGCGACCGATCACGATGGGCGCCTTGAGCACGCCCTCGCGCACCATGCGGTTGAACCGCAGCCCCAGGCGGTGGCGCTCGCCGTAGCCGAGCCAGCAGATGCGGGCGGGCAGCCCCTGGAACTGCACGTGCTGCTGCGCGAGCGGGATCCAGCGATGCAGTCGGCGATCGTCGGGGAACTCCGCGAGCGCCGCCTCATCGGTGAGCCGGATGTCGTCTGGATCCCCCGAGAGCGCTGCCCAGCGGAACGGGCCCTTGCCCACGCAGAAGAGCGGACGGATGTACTCGGGCACGAACCCCGGGAAGGCGAACGCCTCGGCGTGGGGCAGGCCGCCGCGCTCGGCCTCGCCGCGCAGGTTGTTGCCGTAGTCGAACACCACCGTGCCGCGGGCCTGCATGCCGACCAGCGCGCGCACGTGCGCCACGATCGACTCGCGCGCCTGTCGCACCACCTGCTCCGGCGCGCTCGTGCGCAGGGCCGCCACCGCCTCGAGCGACAGTCCGGCGGGAACGTAGCCGTGCAGCGGGTCGTGGGCACTGGTCTGGTCGGTGGCGATGTCGGGGATCACGCCCGCGGCGAGCAGCGCGGGCACGACCTCGGCGGCATTGCCCACGAGCCCCACGCTCAGCGGCCGTCTCGAGCCCTGCGCGTCGCGGCACCATGCGAGCGCCTCATCGAGCGAGCGCGTGACGCGATCGCAGTAGCGCGTCTCGACGCGCCGCCGCGCGCGTGACTCGTCGACCTCGATCGCAAGACACACGCCGCCGTTCATCGTGACCGCGAGCGGCTGCGCGCCGCCCATGCCACCGAGGCCCGCGGTGAGCACGAGCCGGCCTGCGAGCGTGCCGCCGAAGTGCCGCTCGGCGCACTCGGCGAACGTCTCGAACGTGCCCTGCACGATGCCCTGCGAGCCGATGTAGATCCACGAGCCCGCGGTCATCTGGCCGTACATGATCAGGCCCTTCCGCTCGAGCTCCCAGAAGTGCTCCCACGTGGCCCAGCGTCCGACCAGGTTGGAGTTGGCGATCAGCACGCGCGGCGCGTCGCGGTGCGTGCGGAACACACCGACTGGCTTGCCCGACTGCACGAGCAGCGTCTCGTCGTCCTCGAGTGCGCGCAGCGCGCTCACGATCCGCTCGAACGAAGGCCAGTCCCGGGCCGCGCGGCCCGTGCCGCCGTAGACCACGAGGTCGTCGGGGCGCTCGGCCACATCGGGGTCGAGGTTGTTCATGAGCATGCGCAGGGCCGCCTCCTGCACCCAGCCGCGGCAGGAGAGCTCGCGGCCGCGCGGCGCGCGCACCACGCGTGCGGTGGCGGAGCTCATCGCGAGAGCACCTCTTCGGCGAGTGTGACCGGCGCCGCGGACAGCACCCAGCGCGCCACTTCCTCGCATGGGCCCGAGATCGCGCGGTCGCCCTCGGGGCTCGCCGCCACGCGGCGCACGGCGCCGTAGAGCATCTCGGAGCCCTCGCCCGCTTTGAGCGGACGGCGGAACTCGAGGCCGCGGCATGCGCACAGCAGTTCGAGCGCCACCACGCGCGCGGCGTTGTCCACGATCTGCCGTGCGTGCCGCGCGGCGATCGGCGCCATCGAGACATGGTCCTCGATGCCGCTGCCGGTGGGGATCGAGTCCACACTGGCGGGGTGTGCGAGCGTCTTGTTCTCGCTCACGAGTGCGGCCGCCGTGTACTGCGCCAGCATGTAGCCGGACTCGATCCCGGGATCGGCCGCGAGCACGGCGGGCAGGTCCGAGACGCGCGCATCGAGCAGGCGGTCGATCCGGCGCTCGCTCATCGACGCCACCTCGGCGACCGCGATCTTGAGGTAGTCGGCGGCCAGCGCCACGGGTTGGGCGTGGAAGAGCCCCGCGGAGACGATGTCGCCCGAGCCGGAGAAGACGAGCGGGTTGTCGTTGACCGAGTCGAGTTCGACCTCGAGCTGGCGTTCGATGTGCAGGATCGCGTCCCAGGACGCGCCCAGCACCTGCGGCACGCAGCGCATGGAGTAGGCGTCCTGCACGCGCCCGCAGTCGCGATGCGACGCGACCAGTGCGCTGCCGTGCGCATACGCGCGCAGCCGGCGTGCCGCCTCGAGGGCGCCCGCATAGGGCCGCAGTTGCATCACATCCTCGCGCGCCGGCTGGAAGCTGCCGAGCAGCACCTCGGTCGAGAGCGCCGCTGCGGCCACCCCCGCCTCCCAGACGCGCTCGGCGTCGACGCACGCCAGCGCCGCCCACGCGGTCGAGAACTGCGTGCCGTTGATGAGCGCGAGCCCCTCCTTGGCCTCGAGCGCGATCGGCGCCAGGCCCGCACCCCGGAGCGCGAGTCCGGCCGGCATGCGCTGGTCACCCAACCAGGCCTCGCCCTCCCCGATCAGCACGCCCGCCAGGTGCGCGAGCGGCGCGAGGTCGCCCGAGGCGCCGACCGACCCCTGGCAGGGCACGACCGGCGTGAGCTGGCGCTCGAGCATCGCGACGAGCAGCTCGATCACATCCTCACGGACACCCGAGGCGCCCTTCGCCAGCGACGCGGCGCGCAGCAGCAGCATGGCGCGGCTCACCTCGCGCGGCGCGGCGGCGCCCACGCCGGCCATGTGCGAGCGGATCAGGTTGACCTGGAGCTGCGCGGTCTGTTCGGCCGCGATGCGGCGGTCCTTCAGCTCGCCGAACCCCGTCGTGACGCCATACACCGCGCGCTCCTCGGCCACCGCGCGCTCGACCACGGCGCGGCTCGCGCGCACGCGCTGGCGCGCCTCGGTACCCAGTTCCACGCGCACCGACCCGCGCGCCACATCCGTCACATCGTCCAGGGTGAGACGGGCATCGCCGAGCCGGATCACGAGGGATCCTCCACGAGGGGACGTGCGGCAGGTCGTCCGAGGAAGCGCGCGGCGTCGAGCGCCAGCTTCTGCGCATCCCGGTGCAGTTCGGGTGTGTTCGGGAGCGCGGCGAGGAACGGCTTGCGGTAGCGCGCGTTCATGAGTCGCGGATCGCACACCACGAGCACGCCCCGGTCATCGCCACGGCGGATCAGGCGGCCCACGCCCTGTCGGAACCGCACCACCGCCTCCGGCACCGCATCGTGCCGGAAGGGATCCCGGCCCAGCTCGCGCAGCCGTTCGCCACGCGCCTCGACCAGCGGATCGTCCGGCACCGAGAACGGCAGCTTGGCGACCACCAGCACCTCGAGCGCCTCTCCCGGGAAGTCGACACCTTCCCACAGGCTCTGCACGCCCAGCAAGACACCGCCGCGCGTACCGCGGAAGCGCTCCGCGAGCAGTCCCGCTGGGCCGTCCACATCCTGCGCCGCGAGCGGCACATCGCCGGGCAGTCGCGCCGCGAGGTCGCGGCGCACGCGCCGCATGCGCTCGTGCGCGGTGAGCAGCACGAGGATGTTGCGGCCGGTCTCTCGCGCCAGCGCCGAGACGACATCGGTCACGATCGCGACCTCGTCGCCCTCGCCGTCGTACACGAGGCAGCGCATCTGCCGCGCCAGTTCGAACGGCGAGGGGTGGCTCACCGCCTCGTGCGGCAGGAGCCCATCGGCGAGCCCCAGGCGCTCGGCGACCCAGCCGAAGTCCCCATCGCTCGCGAGCGTCGCCGAGGTGAGCACGACCGCGCGCGGCCGTGCGAGCACGAGCCGGCGGGCGTGCTCGCCCACCCACACGGGCGCCCCTCGCAACTCGGCCTGCTTCGCCTCGCGGCTCTGCGAGCGCCAGTAGACCCACGCACGGTCCTCGGCGCCGGCGAGCTGGGTGAGGTCGTCCCCCAGCTGCCGCCAGCGTGCGGACACCAGCTCGAGTTCGGACGCCAGCTCCTCGCCCACCGCGCCCGCCTCGGCGGCCATCACTGCCGTCGAGGCGCGCAGCAGGGCGTCGGCGAACACCGAGGCATGCTCCAACGCCACCTCGAGCGGTTGCAGGTCGCGGCCGAGCAGGTCCTCCATCGAGCGATGTCGCGCCCTGCGGCCATAGAGCCCCGCAGCGCCCTCCGCCGGCAGTACGAGCCGGCTGAAGAGCGCCTCGAAGTCCGCACGCGCCTCCTCGATGCGCGCGGCGAGGCGTTCGAGATCGCCGTGCAGTCCCTCTCGCCGCACACCGGACTCGAGCAGCGGCAGCGCCACGGTGCGCGCGCGCGACAGCAGTCCGCCCGCGCGACGGCCGCCGCGCAGCGCACCCATCAGCCGGAACAGCTCCTCGATCCGGTGCCGCGACACGCTGCGCTCGAGCTGCGCGGAGAGCACGCCCTCGAGCCGGTGCGCCTCGTCCACGATCAGCACATCGGGGTCGGGCAGCATGCCGTCGGCCTCGGCCGCGCGGGCCAGCAGCGCATGGTTGACCACCACCAGCTTCACCTCGCTCGCGCGTCGGCGCGCCCGCGCCCAGAAGCACTCGCGTGCGCGCCGGCACGTGGCGCCGTTGCACGAGGACGGATCCGTGGCGACGCGCGCGCGCACCCGGCGGAACGACTCGGCGTCCGGGGCCGGGAAGCGGTCGAGGTCGCCCACGTCGTCAGCCGCCGCCCACGCGCGCAGGTCCTCGATCACCTCCTCCTCCTCGGCGCCCTCGCCGCTCGCCATCTCGAGCGCCCGCGGGCAGACGTAGTTCTGCTTGCCCTTCAGGCACGCGAACGGCATGGACTCGCCCAGCGCCGTGAGCAGCGCGGGCAGGTCGCGCTCGACGAGCTGGTCCTGCAGCGAGCGCGTGGCCGTGGCGATCAGCACGCGTTCGCCGGTGGCGCGCGCGTGCAGCACGGCGGGCAGCAGGTACGCCACTGACTTGCCGATGCCCGTGGGCGCCTCGGCGAGCAGCACGCCGCCGCGCGCGATCGTGCGCGCGAGGTCGCCCGCCAGCGCGAGCTGCGCATCACGCTGCTCATAGCCCGGCCAGCGCATGGCGAGCCGGCCGCCGGGCGACAGTGCCTCGGTCACCTGCGCCTCGAGCGACATCAGAACGCCGTCACGAGCCGCAGGTGGATCCGGCCCTCGAGCGCGCCACGGCCCGGCGCGAGGCCGTAGTCGAGGTCGACGAATCCGCCCGCCGCAGGCAGCCGCAGCCCCAGGCCGAGCCCGTCCGCGCGTTCGCGCACGACCCGCGAGCCGCCCGGCTCGATCGACGCCTCGCGTGTCTCCATCTCGGCGTGATCCCAGAACGCGTGCAGGCGCTCGCCTCGGTCGGCGAGGAACCAGCGGTACTCCAGCCGCGTGCGCCAGGCGCGGTCGACGCGGAACTCCTCCTCGTCGTGCCCGCGCAGGGTGGCGGCACCGCCGATCGGCGTGCGCTCGTACTCGCCCAGCACGCGGTCGCCATCCAGCCGCCCGAGGGCGGCCGTCTCGAGCGTCCAGCCCGCACGTGGGCCGGCACGGCGGTGCGCCTCGAACACGACGTCGAGCGCTGCGGCACGTGACCGCGAGCGCGATCCGTCCGCGAGTCGCTCCCGCCGCGCGACCTGGGTGGCGGCGATGCGCGCACGCGTGCCGACGCGCGGCGAGAGCGCGTCGTCACGCCCGTCGCGCGAGAGCGCGAACAGCGTGTTGGCCAGGTCCACTCCGCGCACGCTGCCGCTGGTCTGCACCACTCGCTCCTCCTCGAGACCCATCTCCACCCGTTCGCGCGCTCCCACGTTCAACACGCCGCGCACACCGAACCGGTCGCGCGTGTAGAGCGTGTCCTGAAGCTGCTGGGCGACCGACCCCTCGATCGTGAGCGGCCACCCGAGCACGAGCGGCTCGCGCGCGCGGGCCTGCAGGTCCGACAACCCGCGACCGCGGCGCTGCCAGTCCAGTGCCACGGCACGTCCCGTCCCGAGCAGGTTGCCGAGCTCGAGCCGCAGCAGGCCGATCACGCCGGCCTCCCCCTGCAGGCCCACCGCACCCTCGATGCGGTTGTAGCGCGGCTCCTCCACGCGGTACGCGAGCACTCCCTCGCGCCAGTCCGCGCCGCCCTCCAGCCCCACGAACTCCGCGCGGCGGAAGACGCCGAGCTGCATCAGGCGGTCCGCCGCCGCGCGCGCCTCGGCCGGACGATAGGGCATCTTCGCGAGCCTGCCCATCGCCCGCCGGGCCAATGCCGGCTGCGTCACCGCGAGCCCGGTCACGCGCACGTCGCTCACTTGCACGACCGGTCCGAGCGCACCCGTGACCCGCGTGCGCACGATCCCCGGCTCGGCGCGCCAATCGGACACCGTGAGCTGCGCCCACGCCTGGCCCCGCGCCTCGATGGCCTCGAGCGCGCCCGCCAGCGCGCGTTCGAACCGCGCAGGATCCGCGAACTGCCCGGCGAGCGGCGCCAGGGCCCGCGCCACGAACACCGAATCCTCGCCCGCGAGCGCCACCTCGACCGGTGCGAACCGCGAGCGTTCGCCGGGCTCGGTCGTCACGCGCAGCACCGCGTCCGAGCCGGAGTCCGCCCATGCGGCGCTCACCCGCGCGTCGAGATGCCCCATGGCCTGCAGTCGGGCCAGCAGCGCGGTGCGCGCGCGCGCGAGTGCGAGCGAGTCGCCCGGTGCGCGCAGCGCGTCGGCGAGCAGCGCACTCACCTCCCGCTCGGGACCCGGCCAGCCGCGCGAGAGCACGCGCGGCGCGGCCGCGGCCGGTCGCGCGACACACGCCGCCGCGGCCAGCAGTCCGGCGGCGGCGACCGCACGCGCCCATGCCATGCGCCGCCGCATCAGAAGAAGGCCCTCACTTCGGCCCGACCCTGCACGACCGCGGCGCGCCCCGGCCGCTCGCGCACACTCGCCGAGATGCCGATCACCGTGGTCGTGTGCATGCGCACATCGGTGCGCACGCTGCCCTCCCATCGCGGCGCCCCGGCCGGATCGGCGCTCGGCAGCAGGCTCACGGCCGCAGGCCCGGTGAGGAACGCGCGGCGCAGCGCGAGCTCGCTGCGGCCGCGTGCGCCGAGCGAGAAGCCCACGTCGGGCCCCAGTCGCAGCGTGCGCGTGGAGACCGTCGCGCCATCCGGTCGGGCCCAGCCGGCGTCCACGGTCCACGCGGCGCGCAGCGCACTGCCCGGCTGCCATGCCGCCACCAGCTGCGCGCCCTGCTCGGTGATCGTGCGGGCGAACCGGCCTGCGCTGGTCGCCGCCTGCTCCGCCTGCTGCCACTGCGCGCGGCCCTCGCCCTCGATCGACCACGCCGGAGTGGGTCGCGCACGCCATCGCAGCGTGCCGCTGCGCACGTCGGTCGTCTGCGCGAAGCCCTCGAACGAGCGGTCGGCCTGCACTCGGCGCTCGAGTCGCGCGCGCAGGGCGTGGCTGCGCGAGCCCGGTGCCAGGTCGGCTTCGAGCCGCTGCGTGACGCTCGCGCGCGCGAAGTCCGGATCGTCGAGCGCGGCGCCTGTGGACAGCATGCCGTCCGCGACGCGCAGTGCCCCGCGGCGCCGCGACTCGTCGTCCTTCACGAACTCGACGCGCGAACCGCGCCACGCTTCACTCGAGCCGAACCGCCAGGCGGCACGCGCGCTGCTCGCCACGCGTGTGAGGCGCTCGAACTCCGGACTCACGGTGAGCACCAGGTCGTAGGCCCCTCCCGTGCCCACGAAGTTGCCGAACGCGTCGTAGGAGCCGAGTCCGTTCCCCACGAACACGAGCGTGCGGGCCCGGCGATTCTCGGCCTCACCGGTCACCTCGGCGTCGTAGCTGCCGGTGAGGCCGGTGCGCGGTGGCTCGGCGCGCAGACGCAGCGTGGCGAGATCCGTGCCGCGCCGGCTGCCCGCGGTCTCATCCCGCGTGATGCGGCGCTGCAGCAGCACCGTGGCGCCCCATGGGCCGCCCGCCGGGCTCTCGATCGCGCTGCGCCATGCGAACGCGCGGGACGCCGTGCGGCTCGCCGCGGTCACCGTGGCGTCACGCCGCCACAGCACGCCCGCGCCGAGCCGCCACGGCACGCTCGCGCCACTCTGCAGCTCGAAGGCCGCTTCCTCGCCCCGCGCCTCGGCGCGGCCCGACGCCGACGGCGTGCGCAGGCGGTCCCAGTCGCCGCGCAGCACCGGGATCACGCGCGCGAGCGTCCAGCGCACCTCACCACTGACGCGCTCGCGCCCCAGGCCCGTCACGGTGTCCGAGAGCGCGCCGTCCGCATCCACCCAGCTCAATCGGCTGGCGAGCGGGCCGGTGTCCGACCACTGCAGCCGGCGCCGCCAGCCGGTGTAGCCCTCGGGAGAGTCGAGCCGCGCTACGTCGCCGCGCAGCTCGCGCCGCGCATCGGGTCGCCAGAAGCCGGCGACGTCGCCGCGCCGCGTGTGATCCAGGTCACTGCCCGCCGGGAGCCCCCAGTCCTCCTCGGCGAACGCGGCACTCAGCCGCGAGAGCGACTGGAAGCGGCGTTCCACCTGCCGCGCGCTCAGCGTCACGCCGGCCGTGCCCGGCACGCCGGGCGCGCGCCCCTCGAGCGAGAGCGCCAGTCGGCCGGCGCCGCCCACGGCATCGGCGTCGTCTCGACTCGAGAACGTGTTGAGGTCGCGCCGCGACAGCGCACCCTCGAGATCGAGCCTCAGCGCGCCGCGCCCTGCACTCGCGGTGAGCGCCACGAGGTCGTGCGCCTCGGGCCGTGGCAGCGCCCGTCCCACGCGATACGCGCCGCGACCTGGGCCCACCCAGCGGAACGTGGCGCGGCCGTCGACGAACGCCGAATCGGCGTAGTCGCCGAGTCCCGGGCCCACACGTGCGAAGCGCACCGCGAACGCGCCCGAGTCGATCCCGGCGAACGCGAATACCAGCGTGTCCGGCGCCACGCGCAGCGTGTCGTAATCGCCCACCCCCGGCGTCACACCCGCGCCCAGCGCGAGCGAGTCGCCGGCCAGCTCGAGCGAGGCGCGATCCGTGGCGTCGAACACCAGGTCGAGTGGCCGGCCGCGGTCATCGGCCTCGCGCAGCGCGGCCACGCCCAGGGTCCACGCTCCGCGCCGCAGTTCACCCGAGGCCGCGGCGAGCGCGCGCTTGAAACGCGTCACGGCGTACTGGTACTCGATGGTGATGCGCGAGGCGGCGGTGATCGGGCGCCGGTTCGAGAACGTGAGCCGGGCGCGCTCGTAGTCGATCGCGTAGTCGGCCGCCTCGCCGCGCGTCAGGCGCTCGCCATCGAGCGTCACCTGCTCGCTCCCGGCCACCACGGTCACGCCCAGCGCGCCGTCGCGGTCGGTGAGCAGATAAGGCCCCTGCAGGCCCTCGGTGCCGCGGAGCGTGATGCGGTGGTACTCGCCCTGTGCGCTCGCCGCCGCCACCTCGAACGCCGAACCCGGATCACGCCACGCCGCGCGCACGCCCTGCACGCGGCGCTCGAGCCGTGCGAACTCGCCGCGCCCGAGCGTCACCGGCACGTCGCCGAACGCCGCACTCAGGCGCTCGCTGCGCAGTTCGACGAGCACCCGGTCGATCGACTGCAGGTCCTGACTGGCGCCCTGCGCCGACAGCGGCGTGTCGCGGTCGGTCAGCACGCCGTTGAGCGTGAGCCCGGGCGCCACCGCGCCACTCACCGAGAGGTCGAGCGACTGCCGCAGTGCCGCGTCCTGCTGCGAGCCGAACTCGACCGCGATGGTCTTGTTGCCGGTGACTGCGAGCTGCGAGCCCGCGGGCGCGACGGTCGGTTCGCGCTGCGTCACGGGTCGCGGCGTCGGCGCGCCGCCCGGGCGGGCCGCCGAATCCACGGGCGCGTCCGCGGGTCGGTAGCGCTGGCGCGCGTACTCGAGCGCGGGCGGGGCGACCAGCCCCGCAGCCGCGACCCACAGGGTCTCGCCGGGCGTGACCGTGCGCAGCAGCCGCAGGTCCCCACGAAGCGGATCGAGCGCGTAGTCCTGACCGCGCACCCACGGCCGCGAGGACGACCACACCGAGTCGCTGCCCGCGAAGAGGAACGTGCGACCGAGCCGGTAGACCACCTGTGAGGAGCGCTGCACGAGGATCGACGTGGTGCGACCGCTCGGGTCGTCTGCCCGTGCCGGCCCGGGTCGTGCGAGGACGAGCACCAGCAGGAGCGTCGGCCGCATCGCCGGGGCGATGCGCACGTCAGTCCCCCGCCGAGCGCGGCCCGAACGTGAAGCTCCGCACGCGGCCCGCGCCGGTCTCCGCCACCCACAGCGCACCATCGCCGCCGAACGCGAGGGCCGAGGGCTGCCGCAGTCCGGCGATCGCCGCGAGGGGCCGTCCGTCGGCGGACAGCAGCCGCACTTCGCCGCTCGCGCCGTTCGCCACCGCGACGCGGCCCTGCGCATCCACCGCGAGCGCGGCCTCGCGTTCGTCCGCGAGCGCCCACGTCACCCACGCCGTCGATCGCGCGCGCCCCTCGGCATCGAGCCATTGCAGCCTCGCGCGCGGCGCCACGGGTCCGGGCGCGGGCTCGCCGCGCCGCGCCCGCCGCGGCCGGATGGCACGCTCGAGCGTGACCCAGCCACCGCCGGGCGCCGCCGCCAGGGCCGCGAGCCCATCGAACGCACCAGCGCGCCCCCCGAAGCCGCCCACCTCGCTCACGAGCCCGCCGGCGAAGTCGAACTGCAGCACCCGGTCGCGATCGCCATCCGCCACGCGCACCGCTCCACCGGCGTCGGCGGTGATCGCCACCGGGTCGACGCGGCCGAGCGTGGCCGACAGGGCGTCGCCCGCGAGGTCGGCGATCACGCCGATCAGGCGCAGGTGCTGGTCGTAGGCCACCACGCGCCGGTTGTCGCGGTCGAGGACGGCGAGCCCGAGCGAGCCGAGCACGGCGATGCCGCCCGGGCGGCGGAACTGCGCCGGCTCGCTGCCCAGCGCGCCCACGCCGTCGAGCCATGTGCCGTCGGCGCCGAATCGCTGCAGCGCGTGCACCTCCTCGTCCGCCACGGTGATGCGGCCGAACGCGTCGACCGCCACGCCCGCCGGGCGGCGGAGGCGCGTGGTGAGCGTGTCGCGAGGAGTCGCCCGCAGCGAGTCTCCGGGCAGCGGCTCGGCCGCGGCGTGCGCGGCCGGCAGCAGGAGCAGGCTCACGAGCGCCAGCGTCCGCACGCGCATCCGCCGACCCGCGCTCAGAACGACGCGCGCAGCCCCGCGCGCAGCGCCGTGGGATCCTCGCCCGGGCCCGGTGCGATCTCGAACCGCCACGACCGCGGCTCGGGCGGGCGCACACGGCCGGCCAGCCGTGCGGCATGCAGCGCGGAGAGGAGCCGGTTGGCGATCGCGAGCCCGAGCGCCGTGTTGGAGCGCAGCGCCGCACGCTGCGCGTCCTTGCGCTGCGAGCCGTAGCGGCGGAACGACTCGAAGTCGGTCCAGTCCCACGCGTCGGCCCCACGCAGGGAGTGCTGGTCGATGTATGCGAGGTACTCCGCCATCCTCGGAGCCGCGGGATCGCTCAGGAACAGGTTGGCGGCGATCCGCGTGACCACGAGCTGGTTGTACTCCTCGCTGCTCGCGAACGACCCCACGATGCGGCGGAACTCCTCGTCGCGGTCCGCCAGGTCGACGCCGGCGAAGAGCTGTGCCGTGCGCTCGTACGTGTCGGTGCGCAGATGCTCCTGGATGCGGAACGCGGTGAACGCGCCCCAGATGCCGGCCTCGGCCACCAGGAACCCGGCGCCCGTGCGGCGGTGCCCGAGCGTCGCCTGCCCCCAACCCGGCACGGTCAGCGACTGCAGCAGGATCCGCGCGCGCTCGGCGCCGAGCGGCAGGCCTTCGCTCGCGGGCCGCGGCGCACGTGGCGGCTTCTCGGCCTTCTCACGCGGCTGGCCCTTGGGGCGCTTGGGCTTCTCGACCTTGGGCTTCTCGTCGCCGAATCCGGTGATCGATCCGGCCGCGAGCGTCAGGCCCGACACACCGTCCGGCCGCGCAGGCTCGGGCAGCGCACTCCACTCGAAGCTCGCGTTCGCGAGGGCCTGGGCGTGCGCGGGCGCGATCGGACGGGCGATCGCGGCGGCGAGCGCGAGCAGCAGGACACGCGTGGCGAGTCGCATCAGAACCTCCGCACCAGGGACGCGGTCCACCGCGGCTCCCCTTCGCGCCACTCGGTGCCGAGCTGGACGGGCAGCGCACGGCGCAGCGGCAGGTTGTGGAATCGGGCCGCGCGCAGCGCGTCCCACGCGGCGACCAGATGGTTCATCACCAGCAGCACCTCGAGCGTGCGCGCGCGGGAGAGCGCGTCCTCACGCTCCTCACGCAGCCCGCGGTACCGATCGAACGTCGCCTGCGCATCGCCGGCGAAGCCCGCGCGATACGCCGGCTCGCGAGCCAGCGCCAGGTAGAACGCCTCGCGGTCCGCCACCCACAGCGTCTGGAGCCAGGTGGGATCGCCGCCGGTCGCGGCCTCGTACCGATCGAACGACCAGCCACTCGCAGGCACGTACGGATCCCCCGCCAGGGTCGCGAACTCCTCCGTGCGGTCGTCGGCGCGCCGCACCGAGAGCGCGCGCAGCGTCCAGCCGGCGACCTCACCGGCCAGGAAGATCCAGCCGCTGCCCTCCTCGGCATAGAGCTGTCCTGCGCCCGGGAGCAGCGCCGAGGCGAGCAGCGCCGTCGGCTCGGACTTCCAGCCGGCGACGGACACCTCGGTGTAGAGCGAGTCGTCGGAGGCTCCCCACTCGCGTTCGATCGCGCGCTGCGCGAGCCAGTCCGGCGGCACGTCGCCGCGCGTGGCGCGCATGGGCTCCTGGAGCGCCGCGACCGGCAGCGCCAGCGAATGCGGCTGCCCATGGGCCGACGACACCATGCCCGCGGCGAACGCCAGCGCGATCAGCAGCCGCTTCATCGCAGCAGCCCCACCGGCAGTCGCTCGGTGCGTGAGCCGCCCGGTCCGCTGAAGCGCAGCCGCGCCACGTACAGGCCCGCGGGCAGCGCACCCGGATCCCACACCTCGACGTTGTCCGAGCGCTGGCCGGCACGCGTGAACGACGCCACCTCGTGGCCCGAGGCGTCGAGGATCCGGAACTCGACGGCGGCGGCCTCGGTGAGCGTGTACGCGAAGCGCACCGGCTGATTGCGCGCGGGGTTCGGGAACGCCTTGAGGCTGCCGGCCACGAGCGGGCCCGCCACCGCGGCCGACGGGCTCGGCGTGCGGTCGAACGGCAGGCTCGACGTGCGAGCGGCGTCGCCCGCGAGCATGCGCCAACTGCTCGCGGTGGGCGCGCCCTCGGAGACGGGCAGCGAGTAGGCGTACAGGTTGCCGTAGCGATCCGGCGCCACCAGTTCCATGTTGGAGTCCAGGTCGAGATCGACCGCCACCATCGAACCGGCGGCGCCCGAGCCCGTGGCGAGCGGCCAGCCCTCGGGGGTGCGACCCGCGGCATCGAGGGCGGCGACGACGCCGCTGCCGTTGAGCGCCACCACCTCGCTGCGCGCATCACCGGTGACGTCGATCGCCAGCGGCGGCGTGTCGGTGGTGAGGTCCTCGCGCGTGCCGCGCCGCGGCCAGCCGGGCGTGGGATGTCCCGAGGCGTTGAAGAACGCGAGCGCCGAGCGCTTGGTCTGCACGAGGATCTCGGGGAAGCCGTCGCCATCGGGGTCGCCCGCCGCCAACCCATCGACCAGCGTGTCGCCGAGCGAACGGCCCCAGCCCGGCAGCGCGCCGCTCGTGGGGCAGAACGCGAGCACGCGGTCGAGATCGCGGGCGATCAGCGTGGGCTCGCCGCCGCCGCAACCCGGATCCGCCGTCAACCCCTCGCCACCCAGCCGAAGCCAGAGGAACTCGGGGCTGACTCCGCTCTGGAGCGCCGTGCGCGGCCAGCCGGTCACGGCCGCACCGCTCGGCAGGGTGAACACCGCCACCTCGCCGCTCCGCGTGCCGGCGGCCACGGTGCCCGCGAGGGGAGCCGAGCCCGACGTGAGCAACCCCGCCGGGCGCCACACGGCGAGTCGGCCCGCGATGGCGGCGCTGAGCGCCGGCGTCGTGGCCACGAGCTCGACGCCCTGCGCATCGAGCACGCGCACGCGGCCGTCGGCGCAGCCCACCACGACCTGTGTGAACGGCCACTCGCCGTTCAGCACCGGCGGCGTGGTGGCGCCGCCCCCCGGCCGCTGCGGCCAGCCGGGCAGCGCCGCGCCCGTGTGATCCAGCAGCCAGACGCGCCCACCGAGCGGATCGCCCGCGCTCTCGAGCACCGTCGTGACCGCGAACACCGACGGGCCGTAGCCGAGTGAGGCGTCGCCCGTGACCGTGGCGGCCATGACGGGGTGCACGCGACGGTCGAGCCGCGCGAACACCGCGGTCGTGTCGCCGACCCCGCGGCCGTCGGCGCGCACCGCGAACAGCGCCGCGCTGTCGCGGCCGGCTTCGGCGCCGCCCGCCCAGCACACCTCGGGACCGCGCACGCCATCGGCGTCGATCGCCAATAGGCGCGGTCCGCCCGCGGCGAACTCGCCCGCAGACACCGGCCAGCCCGGCAACTGCCAGGCCCGGCGCACCACCACGCGCATGCTGCTGTCCGCGTCATCGAGGAACTCGATGCGCAGATGCGGCCGCGTGCGCTGGTTGGGCAGCAGGTTGGGGCGCGTCGAATCGGACAGCGCCGGGTTGATGCTGCGCTGATACGGATCGAGCGGACTGCCGAGGATGTAGGGCGAGCCCAGGTCGCCCAGATCATCGAGCCCGTCGGCCTCCACCACCTGCACGCCCAGTCGGAACGGGTTGGTGTTGAAGCCGAAGTCGGGGTTGATGCGCAGCGAGTTGTCGAACGGGATCACGCTGTCGTCGATCTTCCAGACCAGCACGCCTCCCCCTGGCAGAAGGGCGTCGTACTCGAACCGGTCGGGACTCCTCGGACCGAGGATCACGCGCGTCGCCGGGTCGGACTCCAGCTCCACGGCCGCGGCAGGCGCCAGGTAGCGGTTCTCGATCAGCAGGTACTCATCCGAGGTGAGCGGCACGCGCAACATGTCGGGATACCGCTGGCCCGAGCGCAGCGTGAGCGTGTCGCCCGAGACGGGCTCGGTGAACGTGAGGCCGCTGCCGAGGAACTGGCGCTGGAACGGATCGATGCTCGGCGGCAGCAGACCGGTGGCGTAGATCTCGGTGCCGTCGTTCAGCAGCACGCGCGAGCCCACCAGGTTGCCGCTGTCCATGAGCGTCCAGTAGCCACACGTCGGGTAGCCCGAGTTGATGTCGTAGATGTCGGCGAGGCCGAAGAGGTTGTGGCCGTTCTCGTGTGCCAGCACGCCGTTGATCGCGCCGAAGTAGCCGTCCTGATTGGCGGTCTCGGGCACGTAGGACACCCGGTCGATCGGCCGCGTGGTGGAGTCCGGGAAGATCACCACGTCGGTGTCTCCCACGAACACCGTGAAGGACGGGATGTCGAACTCGCTGTCCTGCCGCAGGTCGCTCTGCAGGTCGCTGCCCGCGTGGATGATCGTGTACCGGTCGTAGGTGTCCCACGGGATGCGCGCGCCCTGCGCCGACGACTGCGAATCGGCCACGAAGAACATGGTGCGCATCATGCTCACCGCGGCGCGGTACACATCGCGGCTCACGGTCCACGGGCCGAAGTCGGCTTTGTCGCGGCAGTGGTACGCGCTGTCGCGGCCGGCCGGCCACACGTCGACCTGCAACTGCACGCGGCCGTAGCTCTGCACGTCGACGTAGCGCTCGAGCGCGCGTGCATGCTGCTCGTAGAAGTCACGGTCGTGCGGCGCGCGGTCGATCGGGGCCTGCGTCGTGTCGGTGGGCGTGAGGTCGAAGCGGCCGTCGCCACTCGAACGGGTGCCCGCGCGGTCCTCGAGGAAGTCGATGCGCAGGATCGCCATGCGGATCACGGTGTCCGGGGCGACGGTCCCGTCCGCCGCCAGGCGCGCCGGCCGCCGGCGCCACTGCTCGAGCCGCTCCGCCAGCCGGCCCCGGTCGATGTCGGGCCCGTTGGCCATGACGGCGCGCTTGATCGGCAGCAGCGCGCGATGCCGTGCGAGCCGCAGCCGCGCCACCTCGGCCTCGGCGGCCGTCATCGGCGCCGCATCGACTGCCGCGCCATGGGCGTGCGCCTCGGCCAGGTCGCGCGCCGGAGCCACGGGCCGCACGCGCAGCGGAGCCGCAAGCGCCGCGGCCGCGCCGAGCGAAGTGCTCAGTGCGGCCGTCAGCGTGAAGGCGAGGAGGAACCGGTTCACGGGCACGTGTCGGTCAGAAGCGGTAACCCAGCGTGATCTTGGAGACGTTCGGCAGATCGGAGTCCTTCGCCTGCGGGATGCTGGCGAAGTCGAGGCTGAGGCCCTTCCAGCCCACCCCGATGCCGTACGTGAGGTCGTTGATCTGGCCGAGCGGGTCGTGGTAGTAGCCGATGCGCCCGGCGATCTGGTCGGTGTAGCGCAGCTCGGCGCCGCCGTTCCACGTGTAGAAGTCGTTGGTCACGAGCGACTGGTTGAAGTCTCCCACGAGCATGACCCGGAACTCGTCGTCGCCGTAGGCCTCCCACGCCGCGCCCACCTTGAGGTTGCGCGACAGGGGGCTCCGCTGGTCCTCGTTGAGGAACGTGACGCTCGGGCCCATGTTCTGCACGTTGACGCCCAGATTGAGCTTGGCGACCGGGATGCGATAGAAGGCCGCGATGTCCACGCCGAACGTGGAGCCGACCCCCGACTGGTCGGAGGGCGCGAGCTGGATGCGGATGTACTTGAGCGAAGCGCCGACGGAGAGGTCGGGCAGCAGCTGCACGCCATACGACAGCGCCGGCGAGATCTCGTAGGAGGAGAACGAGCCGGTGGGATTGCCGCTCGCGTCCGTGCCCTCGCTGGTGCCGTAGTTGAGGAACACCAGGCCGAGTCCGAACGCACCCAGACCCTCGACCGGCTTCACGAACGTGGCGTGGTTGTAAGACACGTCATCCGCCAGCCCGGGCACGAGCTGCGCGTACGAGATCTCGACCGCGCTCTTCTTGACGTAGCCCAGCGCCGCGGGGTTCCACCACGTGCATCCGGTGGCGTCCTCGGCCAGCGCCACACCGGCCGCGCCGAGGCCGTTCTGGCGCGCTCCCGGCTGGATGTCCAGCGACCGGCCGGTTCCC
>CADEFY010000012.1 GCA_902826705.1 uncultured bacterium | reverse complement strand
CCCGCAGCACCAGGTCCGGCACGTGCCCGCGCGTCGCGTGCACGTGGCGGTTCATCAGCGCGCCCGCGCCATCCAGCTCCGCCACCGGTGACACCCCGTCGCCGTACAGCCAGCCGCGCTCGGTGACGTCGTACCAGCGCTCGCTCACCCGCACGATGCGCCCCAGCTCGTCGTGCTCGAGTGACCGGTGGTGGAGCGGAGCACCCGCCACCGAGAAGTGCATCTCCACCGGCTCGCCGCGCGCGTCGTACGCCACGAGGTTCGCGTCGCCGGACTTGCGGCAGTGCGGCACGGTCGGGCCCTGCCCCTCATCACTCCTCCCCCGGCGCCGCACGTCCTCGCTTGGTCTCGGACCGACGCCGCTTGCTCTCGACGCGTTCGCGCTGCGAGGCGCGCGTGGGCTTCGTGGCGACGCGCTTCTTCTTCTTGCGCTTCGCGGCCTCGAGCGCCTTGTAGAGCCGCTCCAGTGCCGCCACGCGGTTGCGGCTCTGCGAGCGGTCCTCGGTGGCCACGCGCACCAGCCCCGAGGGCCGGTGGCGCAGTCGCACCGCGGACTCGGTCTTGTTGCGGTGCTGCCCACCGGGGCCCGAGGCGCGGTAGGTGTCCACGTCGCACTCGGCGAGCAGGCGCTGCAGATGGTCGGGCAGCGGCATGGCGCGTCAGCCCAGCCAGCGCGCGAGCCAGGTGTGCACCTCGCGGTACCAGAGCAGTGAGTTCTGCGGCTTGAGCACCCAGTGGTTCTCGTCGGGGAAGTAGACGAGCCGCGCCGGCACGCCCTTGGCCTTGAGCATGCCGTACAGGAGCAGCCCCTGGCCCACGGGCACGCGGTAGTCACGCTCGCCGTGGATCACCAGCATCGGGGTGGTCATGGTGCTGGCGAACCGGATCGGCGACCACGCGTCCTGCCGCTCGATGCCCTCCCACGCCTCGCCGCCCGCGGCCTGGCCGCGGCCCTGCGTCACGTCGCTGGCGTACTGGCCAGTCAGGTCGTTCACGCCCGCGTGGCAGATGATGCACTTGAACCGGTCGGTGTGGCCCGCGATCCACGTGGCCATGTAGCCGCCGTAGCTGCCGCCGGTGGCCGCCATGCGCGCGGGATCGGCGAGCCCCACCGCGATCAGCAGGTCGGTGGCGCGCATCACGTCCTCGTGCGGACGCCGCGCCCACTCACCCTGGATGCACTTGGCGAACTCCTGCCCCCATGACGTGGAACCCTGGAAGTTGACCAGCGCCGCCGCGTAGCCGGGCGCGGCGAACAGGTGCGCGTTCCAGCGCGCGTGCCACTGGTCCCCGAAGATGCCGTGCGGGCCGCCATGCACCATGTGCACCAGCGGCAGCGGCGTGCGGCCATCGGCGCCGGGCGGAAGCACCACGAACATCTGCACCGGCACGTCGTCGGCGCCGCTGAACACGAACTCGCGCACCTCGCCCGTGCCGTAGCGCGCAGTCACCTCGGCCGTGAACCGCGTCACGGCCCGGTGCCCCGAGCCATCGAGCGCACACGTGTGCACCTCGCTCGGCGCCACGACCGACTGGTGCGTGAACACCAGCCGACCGCCCCGCGTGGCGGACAGCGCGCCCACGGCGCCGTCACCCACGATCGCGCGCGGCTCGCCAGCGCCGCTCCACGTGTAGAGCTTGACGCGCGCGTGGTGCTCGGCGGTGAACACCAACGTGCCGTCGTCGGCGGACTCCCAGCCCATGGGCGAGAAGTCCCAGTCCACGAGCGCGTCGTGATGCACGCCCGAGGCGCGGTCGAACCGCATGAGCCGCGTGCAATCGGCGTAGAAGAGCGGGTCGTGCGAGCAGCCGTACAGGATCGAGCGGCCGTCCGGCGAATAGCGCGGCCGGTAGTCGTCCGCCATGTGCGCGGGCACCAGTCGCGACACCGCACCACCGGAGAGCGGCACGGTGTAGCAGTGCGCCAGCAGCAGCGAGGTGTCGGGTTCGTACTGCAGTCCGGTGAACGCGACCTCGGCGCCATCGGGGCTGATGTCGAACTGGCCCGTGGGGTCCATGCCGTCGAACCGCAGCGTCGAAGCGGGCGTCAGGTCGCGAACGGCCCCCGTGGCCACGTCGAGATGGAACAGATGCATGACCTCGCCCGTCGTGAGCCACGTGTCCCAGTGGCGATAGACACGCTCCTCGGTGACATGCGCCTTGACCGGGTCCTTGGCGCGGCGCTCGAGTTCCACCTTGGTGGCCTCGGGCGTGAGATGGCCGATCAGCACCTGCGCGGCGAGCACGAGCCCCGTGCCGTCGGGCAGCCAGCGCGCATCGGACACGCCGAGCGGCAGCGTGGTGATCGCGCTCGGCTCGCCGCCCTCGAGCGACAGCAGGTGCAACTGCATGCGGCCGGCGTCGTCCTTGCGCAGGAACGTGAAGCGCCTGCCATCGGGCGCCCAGCGGGGCTCGCTCGCCGAGCGCTCCGGCGAGGTGAGCGCACGCGGCGGCGTGTCGCCCGTGAGGTCGACCAGCTGGATCGTGGTGCGCGACTCGTTCTTCTCCACGTCCGAGAGCGCCACCGGCACCAGCGCGGAGCGGCCGTCGGGCGAGGGCTGTGGCGTGCCGACACGTGGCAGGGCCCACAGGTCCTCGGCGGTCATGGGACGCGGGCCACTGCGGGCGGCGTGGACGACGGTGTGCGCGGGGGACGAGACGGTCATCGGGGAGCCTCCGGGGGGCGGCGGGTGCGCGTCGGCCCGCGAGGCCACCATGCCAGGGCGCCGCGGGTCAATGGGTTCGTGACGGATGCGGGCGCCGAGCGGGCCCCGAGGTTTGGCCGCGCCCACGCGCGGGATTATCCTGCGGAGGCGAATCCGGGAACCGTTTTCATGCTCGCGTCCCCACGCGGGCGATCGCCGCGCGCCCCGCCGCTGCGGCTCCGGCATCCAGCCCTCGCCGCCACGGCGGCAGCGAAAGGACACGCACGCCATGAGCCTCAAGGACCCGCCTCCCATCAGCGACCGGCGAGAGACCGAGCGCTACCATCTCAACCTGCTCGCGGGGTTCAAGCGCCACCTGCCCGACGGCGACCCGGTCGAGACGCAGGAGTGGCTCGACGCGCTGGACGGCGTGGTCGAGACGCAGGGCCCCGAGCGCGCCGACTGGCTGCTGCGCCGGGTGCTCAAGCGCGCCCGCCAGTTGCAGGTGGGGCTGCCGGGACTGGTGCAGTCGCGCTACATCAACACCATCTCGCCCGAGCAGGAGCCGGCGTTCCCCGGCGACGAGGCCATGGAGCTGCGCATCCGGCGCATCATCCGCTGGAACGCCGCGGTCATGGTGATCCGCGCCAATCACAAGTACTCGGGGCTCGGCGGCCACCTGTCCACCTATGCCTCTGCCGCGAGCCTCTATGAAGTCGGCTTCAACCACTTCTTCCGAGGCAAGGACGACGGGGGCTCGGGCGACCAGATCTTCTTCCAGGGCCACGCCGCGCCCGGCATCTACTCGCGCGCGTTCCTCGAGGGCCGGATCCGCGAGGACCAGCTCGACCACTTCCGCCGCGAGTCGCGCGGCAGCGGTCTGTCGAGCTACCCGCACCCGCGGCTCATGCCCGACTTCTGGGAGTTCCCCACGGTGTCCATGGGGCTGGGTCCGATCAACGCCATCTACCAGGCGCGCTTCAACCGCTATCTGGCCGCACGCAGTCTGGCCGACACGTCGAACTCGCGCGTCTGGGCGTTCCTCGGCGACGGCGAGATGGACGAGGTCGAGGCGCAGGGCGCGCTCACCGTGGCGGCGCGCGAGGGGCTCGACAACCTCACGTTCGTGGTCAACTGCAACCTGCAGCGGCTCGACGGCCCGGTGCGCGGCAACGGCAAGATCATCCAGGAGATGGAGGCGCTGTTCACGGGCGCGGGCTGGAACGTGATCAAGGTGATCTGGTCGCGCGAGTGGGACGCGCTGCTGGCGCAGGACTACGACGGCGCGCTGGTCGACGCCATGAACGACACCGTGGACGGCGAGTGGCAGAAGTACGTGGTCGAGCCGGGCGCCTACTTCCGCGAGCACTTCTTCGGTCGCGACCCGCGCCTGCTCGAGATGGTGCAGTCGATGACCGACGAGCAGTTGAAGGGCATGCGCCGCGGCGGTCACGACTACCGCAAGCTCTACGCGGCGTACGCGGCCGCCACGTCCACCAAGGGCCGGCCGTCGGTGGTGCTCGCCAAGACGGTCAAGGGCTGGACGCTCGGCACCGGCGCCGAGGCGCGCAACATGACGCACCAGAAGAAGAAGCTGGATCTCGAGGAGCTGCGCAAGTTCCGCGACCGGCTCGAGCTGCCGATCTCGGACCGCAAGCTCGACGATGCGCCGTTCTTCCACCCGGGCGCGGACAGTGCCGAAGTGCGCTACCTGCTCGAGCGCCGCAGCGCACTGGGCGGCTGCGTGCCCAAGCGCGTGGTGCGCAGCAAGCCGCTGCCCAAGCCGCCCGCCAAGCACTTCACCGAGTTCGACGGCGGCACCGGAGCCAACCAGATGGTCTCGACGACCATGGTGTTCGGCAAGCTGCTGCGCAACCTCGTGCGCGACGCCGACTACGGCAAGCGCGTGGTGCCGATCATCCCCGACGAGGCGCGCACGTTCGGCATGGAGGTGCTGTTCCGCGAGATCGGCATCTACGCGCCGTTCGGTCAGCGCTACGAGCCCGTCGATTCCAAGCTGGTGCTCTCGTACACCGAGAAGGCCGACGGGCAGTTGCTCGAGGAGGGCATCACCGAGTCGGGCTCCATGGCGTCGTTCACGGCGGCCGGCACCAGCTACGCCACGCACGGCCAGACCATGATCCCGTTCTACATCTTCTACTCCATGTTCGGCTTCCAGCGGACCATGGACCTGATCTGGGCGTTCGGCGACTCGCGTGGCCGCGGGTTCCTGCTGGGCGCCACGGCGGGCCGCACCACGCTGAACGGCGAGGGCCTGCAGCACGAGGACGGCCACAGCCTGCTGCTCGCCTCGGCGGTGCCCAACTGCGTCTCGTACGACCCGGCGTTCGCCTACGAGCTGGCCACGATCGTGCAGGACGGCCTGCGCCGCATGTACGTCGAGGGCGAGGACGTCTTCTACTACCTCGCGCTCTACAACCAGGACTATGCGCAGCCCAAGCGCCCCGAGGGCGTGGACGAGGCGATCCTCAAGGGCCTCTACCGCTACCGTGCCGCCGAGGGCAAGGGCCACAAGGCGCAGCTCTGGGGCAGCGGCCCGCTGCTGCTGCAGGCGCTGCGCGCGCAGGAGATGCTGGGCGAGAAGTGGGGCGTGGCCGCCGACGTCTGGAGCGTGACGAGCCACCAGATGCTGCGCAACGAGGCGCTGTCCGTGGAGCGGTGGAACCGCCTGCACCCCACCGACAAGCCGCGCGTGCCCTACGTGACGCAGGCACTCGCGGGGGCCGAGGGCCCGGTGGTGGTCACGAGCGACTGGATGAAGTCGGTGGGCGACATGCCGGCGCGCTGGGTGCCGAACCGGTTCGTGGCGCTCGGGGCGGACGGCTTCGGTCGCAGCGACACGCGTGAGGCGCTGCGGCGTCATTTCGAGACCGATGCCGAGCACCTGGTGGTCGCCACGCTGCATGCCCTGCAGCAGGACGGCAAGGTCAAGGCCGACGTGGTCGCCAAGGCGATCCGCGAGTACGGCCTCGAGCCCGACGTCATCGACCCGCGCGAGGCATGACCCCCACAGCGCACACGATGCCGCTGCACCCGTCTCGCGAGGCCCACGAGCATCCGCGCTCGTGGGCTTTCGCCTGCCCGGAGGCCGCGTGGACCCGCTGCTGACCGCGGCCTCGGTGTACGCCGCGCTCGCGGCCACGGGGCTCGGCTACGACGCGATGCTGCGGCGCCGGCATCCGCCGCGCGGCCGGCACGTGGCGACGCGCGAGGGGCGGCAGCATGTGCTCGACGTGGGCCAGGGCGAACCCGTGCTGCTGATCCATGGCGCCAATGGCACGGCGGCCGACTTCTCGGACGAGCTGGTCGCAGCCCTGGCGCGCGAGTCCCGCGTGCTCGTGGCCGACCGCCCGGGCCACGGGCACAGCGCGCGCGCGCACGCCGGGCGCCTGGACCTGCGCGGCGAGGCGCGCGCGGTGCTCGCGCTGCTCGATGCGCTCGAGCTGCCGCAGGCGCGGCTCGTGGGGCACAGCTATGGCGCCGCCGTGGCGCTGCGCGCGGCGCTCGATGCGCCCGAGCGCGTGCGCGGCGTGCTCGCCGTGGCGCCGGTCGGCTGCGTGGAGGGCAGCACGCGCGTCTGGGTGGCGCTCGCGGGCCTGGGGCCCGTGGCGGACGCCGCGGTGCTGGCGCTGGGCGTGCCCGTGGGCCGCTTCGCCTCGCCGGGCGTCCGGCACGACGCATGGCATCCGGCGCCGCCGCCCGTGGGCTGGTCGGCGGCCCGCAGCTTCCCGCTCTCGCCGATCCAGATCCAGGCGTCGCTCGGCAACCTGCGCGCCATGGACCGCGACCTGGCCGAGCTGCGGGCCGAGCTGGCCGGCTGCCGCGTGCCGGCGCAGGTGCTCGGCGCGGCCGACGACCGGCTCACACCCTGCGACACCCACGCCGCGCCGCTGGCAGCGGCCGGGGGGCTGCCGTTCGAGCGCGTGGCGGGCGCGGGCCACTGGCTGGTGCGCACCCACGTCGAACTGGTCTGCGAGCGGCTGCGGGGCCTGCCCGCGGGCTGAGCCCCGCGGAATGGCCCGTTCGCTTCACAGCTCCGGGACGTAGGAGGGGCATGGAGACCTCGATGGATCCCGGCCCGACGCCCGGCAGCGTGCGCGAGTATGCTCGCCACCCGTCCCCCGTCCGCTCGCGCCCCGAGGTCCCCGCGTGCCGCCCTCGCACGAACCGCCCGGATCCGACGACCTCCTCGTCACCATCGACCTGCTGCAGCGCGCCAAGTCCGGCGACCCGCGGGCGCTCGATGCGCTCCTCGCGCGCTACCTGCCCAGGCTCCAGCGCTGGGCCAGCGGCCGGCTGCCGTCGCGGGCCCGCTCGCTGCTCGACACGCACGACCTGGTGCAGGAGACCCTGATGCGCACCGTGCAGGGGCTCGACCGCATCGAGGTGCGCGGACCCGGCGGGTTCCAGGCCTATGTGCGCCAGGCGGTGCTCAACCGCATCCGCGACCAGGTGCGCTACGCCGACCGCCGCCCCGGGCCCGACGGCGTGCCCGAGACGCTGGCCGACGCCGCCCCCTCGCCGCTCGATGAGGCGATCGGCGCCGACGTGGTGGCGCGCTACGAGCGCGCCATGCAGGAGCTGAGCGAGGACGACCGCGAGCTGCTGCACCTGCACGTCGAACTCGACTACGACTACGGCGAGATCGCCGCCATGAGCGGGCGACCGAGCCGCGATGCGGTGCGCATGGCCGTGCAGCGCGCGCTGCGGCGGCTGGCCGAGAGGATGGGACATGACCCCGGCGCCTGACCGCCTCGACACGCTGCTGCAGTCGGTCTCGGAGGGCCATGCGATCGACTGGCTCGCCGAGGACACGCACGCGCTCGACGCCGCGTCGCGCTCGCAGGTGCGCGCGCTGCGCGACGTGTCACGCATCCTCGAGTTCAACCGCGCGCTGCAGCGCAGCCCCGAGCCACTCGGCGCGACGGCCACCGGCTCGGGACCTCGGCGCTGGGGCTCGCTGCTGCTGCTCGAGCGCCTGGGCGCGGGCGCGAGCGGCGAGGTGCACCGCGCATGGGACCCCGCGCTCGAGCGCGAGGTCGCGCTCAAGCTGCTGCTCCCCGAGCGCGGACGCGGCCCCGGCCCGCTGCTCGAGGAGGCACGCGCGCTGGCGCGCATCCATGCGCCCGAGGTGGTGGGCGTGCACGGGATCGGCGAGGAGCAGGGCCAGGTCGGCGTTTGGATGGAGTTCCTGCGCGGCGAGGATCTGGCCCAGCGCCTCGCGCGCTCGGGGGCGCTGCCGATCGCGGACGTCACACGGATCGGCGCCGCCGTCTGCCGTGCGCTCACCGCCGTGCATGCGGCTGGCGTGGTGCACTGCGACCTCAAGCCCGCCAACCTCATGCTCACCGACGACGGCCGCGTGGTGCTCACCGACTTCGGGCTCGGCCAGCGCCCGGCGCTCGAGGACGACGATGCCGTGCGCTTCTCGGGCACGCCCATGTTCATGGCGCCCGAGCGGCTCGCAGGCGAACCCGCTTCACCGCGCGGCGACCTGTACGCGCTCGGCGTCACGCTGTGGTGCGCGCTCACGGGCCGCCCGCCGTTCCCCGCCCGCACGCTGGCGGAACTGCGCGCCCAGGCGCCTGCTGGGCCGCCGCAGGCGCTCCTCGCGCTGCGCCCCGATGCGCCCGCCGCGCTCGTGCGCGTGATCGAGCAGGCGATGGCCGCCGACCCCGCGCGGCGCTTCGCGAGCGCGGCCGCCATGGGCGAGGCGCTGGCCGCCGCGTCCGCGGCACCCCCCACGCGCGCGCGGCGCCACGTCGCGTGGCTCGCGGCAGCCGCCGTGGCCGTGGTGGCGCTCGCCGCCTGGTGGGCGCTGCGCCCGCAGCCTCGTGTGGCCGTGCTCGAGCCACCGCCGGCACCGGCGCCCGCTGCGACGTTCGACCTCGAGGCCTCGCTCCTGCGCCGCAACGACGGCGCACGCACGACGCTCGCCAACGGCGACCGCATCCGCCCCGGCGACCAGCTGGCGCTCGAGTTCCGCGCCTCGCGTCCGGCGCACGTGTACGTGCTCAACGAGGACGAACAGGGCGAGGCCTACCTGCTGTTCCCGCAACCGCTCTTCGACCTCACGAACCCGCTGCCGGCCGACTCCACCGTGCTGCTGCCCGGCGCGATGGGCGGTCAGCCGAGCGCGTGGACGGTGACCAGCCGCGGCGGGCGCGAGCATTTCCTCGTGGTGGCCAGTCTCGACCCGGTGCCCGAGCTGGAGGCCGAACTCACGCGGCTGCCCGCACCTGAACCCGGACGCGCTCCGCGCTATGCTGCGATCCCCGTCGCGTCCATGGAGCGCCTGCGCGGCGTCGGCGGGGTGAGCACGGTCCCCGGTGGCACGCCCGCGCATCGCGCGGGCGTGTTCGACCGCCTCGGGACGCTGGCGGGGCGCGAGCGTCAGGTGAGTGGCGTGTGGGTGCGACAGGTCACATTGGAGAATCCCGTGCGGTGAAGCGCGGGCGCGTGAGCGCCACAGCGCTCGCCGCCGCATGGCTCCTGCTCGCTCCACCGCGCGCCCCCGCGGCCCCCGCGCCCCCGCCCGACGATCCGCGCAGCGCGATCGACCAGGCGACCGCGCAGCGGCGATTCGCGCTCGCCGACTCGCTCGCGCTGGCATGGATCTCGCGGACGACGGCGAAGGCCCCGATCGACTCCGCCGCGCTCGCCGCCGCGGAGCGCAGTCGCGGCCTGGTCGCGTTCGCGCGCCGGGCCACGCGGCCCGACCCTGCGGCGGAGGCGCTGGTGCGGGCCGCCGCATGGCTCGACCATCCGACGCGTGACGCGGCCGAGGCGCAGCGCTTGCGCCTGCTCCGCGCCACGCTGCATCTGGCGACCAACCAGCCGGACAGCGCGCTCGTCCGGCTCGGAGCGGTCGACGCGGCCCGACTCGGCAGTGACTCGCTGCGCGCCGAGTACCGCTACCTGCGCGGCCGCGCGCTGAGCGGGCGGTACCGCTGGCGTGAGGCCATGCAGGATCTCCAGGGCGCGGCGGAGCTCATGGCGCGCAGCGTGGGCCCGCGCCGGCCGCGGGTCGGCGAGATGCGCCTGGACCTGGCGGTGGCGGCGCTCAACGTGGCCGACTACGACTCGGCCGCGGCGTATCTCGCGCACGCACGCGACATCCTGGAAGCGGACGCCGAAGGCAGCTCGCGGGCGCTGGGAGAGCTGTACCGCTATCAGTCCACACTGGCCCGCAACCTGGGCGACCTGAGCGGATCGGTCGAACTCGCACGGCGTGCGCTCCAGTGGGCGCAGCGCACGGAGGGCGACTCCTCGCTCGCCACGGGCCGCGCCCACGCCACGCTGGGCCTGCGCTTCGCGCTGGTCAACGACTACCACGCGGCCGATCGCGAGTTCGAGCGCGCGGTGGCCTGCCTTCGGCGTTCCGCGGGTCCTGAGGCGTTCCTCACGCTCAACAACACGCTGATGCACGCGTTCTCGAAGCTCAGCATCGGAGATCTGGCCGGCGCGCGGTCATTGATCGACGGTGTGGTCGCGATCGCGCGCGGCGACACGGCGCGACATCGCGCGCACCTCGCGTTCGCTCACGCGATCGACTCCAGGCTCTGCGACCTGCGCGGCGACCTGGCCGGCGCGCGCCGGCATGCGCTCGCGTCGTTCGACCTCTACCCGCCCGAGCAGGACTCGCGCGGCACGGCCCGTGCCGAGACGTACCTGGCACTCTTCGAGCTGGCCGATGGCGCAGCGGACTCGGCCGAGGTGGTGCGGTTGGGTCGGCTCTACGACGTGCTCGCCGATTCGACCGGCCTGCGCCGCACCAACGTGCATCGCTCCACGGAGCAGGCGCGCGGCCGCGCGCTGGCGCCGGCCGGCCTCTGGGACGAGGCGTGGGCTCGCGCGCTCGCCTCGGCCCCGCTGGCGCGCCACAAGACCCTGGCGGCCGCGATGGGCCTGCCCGCCTCGCGCGGGCTCGAGCTGGCGCACCAGCTCTCCACCTCGCTCGACGTGCTGCTGTGGCGGGCGGCCGATGCGCCCGTGGGGCACGTCGCGACCGCCTGGGACCGGCTCGTGCGCTGGCGAGGCGCCGTGCAGGAGCAGACGGCGCGACTGCGCACCGCGGACGACCCCGATCCACAGGTGCGCGCGGCGCATGCCGCGTGGGCCGCGGCCCAGCGCCGATTCGCGCGCGTCGTCGTCGCCGGCGGCGGCGAGCGCGAGGATGCCGAGTGGCGCGCGGCAGCCGATGCCGCGCGCGCGGCGGCCGAGGAGGCCGAACGCCAGTACCGGCGTGCCGCAGGTGCGGCGGCCTCGTCCGCGCGCGCCGACGTCGGGCTGCAGGACGTGCTCGCGAGCCTCGCACCCGATGAGGCCCTGGTGTCGTTCGCCGCGCTCGATCTGGGCCGGGACCGCAGGCGGGTGGTCGCACTGCTCGCCACCGGCCGCGATCGTGAGCCGCAGGTGGTCGACCTGGGCGACGCCGCGACGATCCGTGCCGAGGTCGATGCGTGGCGCGCGCGACTCGCCACGCCGCCCGGCACCGAACGCGCCCGCGCGGCAGCGGCGGAGCGAGCCTGCCGCACGGCCGGCCAACGCGTGCGCACACGCGTGTGGGATCCGGTGGCGGCACGACTGGCGGGAGCGGCGCGCATCGACGTGGTCGGCGCCGGCCCGCTGCTCGACCTGCCATGGTCCGCGCTGCCCACCTCCGACGGCCGCTATCTCGCGGAGTCCGCGTTCGCGCTGCGCGTGCTGGGCGCCGAGCGCGACCGCCTGCGGACGCCCGAGCCGAGGGCGTTGGGGCAGTTGCTCGCCATGGGCGACCCGGTCTCTCCGTCCGGTGCCATGGCCGCCGCCACACGGCGCTCGGCCCGCAGCATGGTCGAGGACTGCGGCTGGCTGAGCGGTCTGCGACTCGAGGCGCTGCCCGCCGCGCGCAGCGAGGTGGCGCTCGTGGCCGAGCAATGGGACGCCCGCGGCGGCCGCTCGCTGCCGCTCACGGGTGAGGCCGCGAGCGAAGCGCGCTTCCGCGCCGAGGCGCCCGCGAGCCGCGTGATCCATCTGGCGACGCACGGCGTGATGCTCGATGACAGTTGTGGCGTGCGCGTCGCGGGCGCTCGCGGCGTGGGCGGCGTCTCGCCCGTGGCCAAGCCGGCGTCTGCGCGCCGTCGTGCGGCTGCGCCCGCGGCGGCGGCGCCGCCGTCGCCTCCCGAGCCGTTCACTCCCTGGCTCAGTCAGCGCGTGCTGCTCGCGTTGGGACGCGGTGGCGTCGCGGCGCCCGCACGCGACTCGGCGAGCGCGGATCCCGACACCGACGGCTGGCTCACGGCCGAGGAGGTGTCGGTGATGGATCTGAGTCGCGTCGACTGGGTGGTGCTGTCGGCATGCCACGCGGGCCGGTCGCCCGAGTGGCCCGACGAGGGCGCCCTGGGCATGCGGCGGGCCTTCCAGTGGAGCGGCGTGCGCGCGGTGATCGCGGGGCTGTGGGCGGTGGAGGACCAGTCCACCATGGAGTGGATGCGCGCGCTCTACGCGGCGCGGGCGACCGGGGCGCATGCCGCCGCATCGATCCAGGCGGCGCATCGCGCCACCCTCGCGGCGCGGCGCGCGGCCAAGCGCAGCACGCATCCGTTCTATTGGGCGGCCTTCGTCGCCTCCGGCGACTAGCCCGGGCTACGCGGGATCAGCGTGCGAGCATCGCGGCGAGCCGCGCGTCCATCGCCGGCCACTCCTCGCGGATCACGCTGAAATAGACGTTGTCGCGCGGCGTGCCGTCGTCCTGGATCACGTGCCGCCGCAGCGTTCCCTCCTCGACGAGCCCCAGCCGGCGCATGGCGTTCTGTGACGGCAGGTTGAGCCCGCTCGTCTTGAGTTCCACGCGCTGCACGCCCCAGGTCTCGAACGCGTGCCGGAACATGAGTCGCTTGGCCTCGGTGTTGACCGCCGTGCGGCGGAACGCCTCGCCCACCCAGGTCCAGCCGATCTCGACGCGCAGGTGCTCGGGCACGATGTTGCCGAACCGCGTGCAGCCCGCCACGGCGCCGCTCGCACGATGGATCGTGGCGAACGGCAGCGCCACGCCGGTGCGCAGTTCCTCGGCCGCCGTGGCGAGATAGTCGTGCAGCTCCTCGATCGTGTGGATGCGTTGCATGGTGAACCGCCACAGCACGGGATCGAGCCCGATCGCCTCGAGCCCCGGGCCATGCCGCGCGAGATCCAGCGTCTCGAGCCGCACGTGCTCGCCTTCGAGCGTGACCGGCCGCACCTCGAAACCGGGCTTCATCGACATCGGGTTCACCCCTCCTCCGGACGCGTCGGCCGATCGCGCGCGTCGTCCGCCAGCGCCTGCATCGCCGAGGTCGCCAGCCACAAACCGGCACCATAGAGCAGCGTCATGCCCACCATGCGCGGATGCGAGATCGGCGAGGCGAGCCGCGACAGGATGTCCGTGAACAGCGGCAGCGGGTCGGTCACCACCTCCCAACTGTTCCACCGCAGCACGCGCCCCAGGTACACACCGAACCCCGACAGGAGGCACGCGGTCGCGGCCGCGACGGATGCGAGCACCCGGCCCACATGCGGCGTCAGTCCGCGCTGCACGCTCGACACGGAGGCGCACCCGAGCAGCACGCCCGTGCCCGCGCAGGACACCACCAGCGCGGAGTCGAACCAGATCGGGACCGGCGGCCGCCACCCCAGGTGCATGAGGTCGGTGACGAGATAGGGCGCGTTCGGCAGGAACAGCAGCCACAGCGCGAGCAGCGCGGCCGCCACGAACCCGAGGCGGCGTGCTCGCGCATGCATCTCGAACCCGAGCGCTGCCGCATAGGGGATCGCCGCGAGGATCAGGTTCCAGCCCAGGAACGCGTAGTAGCGCTCGCCGAGCCAGACCCAGCGCGCCAGGATGAGCGCGGCGCACCACAGGAAGAGCGCGGCGAACAGGGTCGTGGACGAGCGGCGTGGCACGGAGTCGAGCAAGCTGGGCGATCGCAGCACGGCAGGGCCTCCTGGTGGGGGTCTGCTCCGGGATACGCGCCGAACGCAGGCGCGGTTCCCGAGGCCCTTGGAGCCCGCTACTCGCGCACCATGTAGTAGAGCGCCTGGGGGTGGTGCACGATCAGCGCGCTCGTGGACGACTCCGGCACCAATTGATAGGCACTCGTCAGCGTGACGCCGATGGAGTCCTGCGGGGCGAGCAGCTCGAAGAGCTTGGCCTGGTCGGCCAGGTCGGGGCAGGCGCTGTAGCCGAACGAGTAGCGCTTGCCGCGCTCGCCCTCGAGCCCGAGCTCGCTGCGGATCCGGCGATGGTGCCACTCGGCGAGTCCCTCGGTGGCGGCCATCGCGAGGCCGTGGATGAACAGCGACTCGCTGTACTCGCCGCGCGCATCGAGTGCGGCCCCGAGTTCGTCCGCGCCCGAGCCCACGGTCACGAGCTGGAACGCGATCACGTCGAACTTGGAGCCGTCCGCAGGCAGGAAGTAGTCCGACAGGCACAACCCCTCGCGATCGCTCTGACGCGGGAACGTGAACCGCACCATCTCCTCGATCTTGCCGCGCGGCGTGAGCGAGCCGGCGCTGAACGAAGCGGGGTCGTACACCACCAGGTCCTGCCCCACGCTCTGACACGGGAAGTACCCGTACACCGCCGTCGGACGCAGCCAGCCCTTGTCCTGCGCCTCGCGCTGCAGCTTGAGTCGGCGCGGCTCGAAGTCGCTCGCGATGAGCGCATCGAACTCCGCTCCCGTGCCGCGCGCGCCCCAGTGCAGCCGGTAGAGCGTCTTGAGGTCCATGCCGTCATACATGCCGTCGAACGACACCTCGCGCGTGGGAGTGACGCGCGCGCCCCAGAACGGCGGCGCGGGCACCGGCACGTCGCGCGAGACGGTCACGGTGAAGTCCCGCTGCTGCGCGCTCGATTCCGCGGCCCGCTGCTCGAGCTCGGCCGACTTGGCCTTGAACTCGAACGCCTCGCGCTTGATGCGCTCCACCAGCTTGGACGCCTCGGCCGGATCGGTGAGCGCGTTCATGGTGTCGAGACCCTCGAACGCGTCCTTGCAGTAGAACACGCCCGGCGCATAGAACACCTCGCCGTCGATGAGCGCCGCGCGGCGGCCGAAGTTGCGGTTGATCGCCGCGCCACCGATCAGCAGCGGGTACTCGAGGCTCAGACGATGCAGTTCGCCCACGCAGATCGGCATCTGCTTGCTGGTCGAGACGAGCAGGGCCGACAGGCCGATCGCCGTGGCGTCCACCTCGCGCGCCTTGTCGAGGATGCGCTGCACGGGCACCTGCTTGCCCAGGTCGAACACGGTGTAGCCGTTGTTGGAAAGGATCGTCTTGACCAGGTTCTTGCCGATGTCGTGCACGTCGCCGAACACCGTGGCCAGCACGACGCGCCCCTTGGTGACGTCGGCGCTCTTCTCGAGGTAGCGCTCGAGCTGCGCGACGGCCTTCTTCATCACCTCGGCGCTCTGCAGCACGAACGGCAGGATCAACTCGCCGGAGCCGAACTTGTCGCCCACCTCCTTCATGGCGGGCAGCAGCACGGTGTTGAGCACGCCCACGGGGTCCTGGCGCGTGACGGCCGCGTCGACCAGCGCCTCGATGCCGGCCGGCTTGCGGTGCAGGATCTGGAAGTGGATCTTCTGCTCCACACTCATCGCCGCTTCGGCCGCATCGTCCTCCTTGGAGCGCGCGTCGGGCGCGCGCCCCTCGAAGTGCGCGATGAACTGCGCGAGCGCCTGCGGGTCCCGGTTGAACACCAGGTCCTCGGCGAGCTTGCGGTCCTCGGCCGAGAGCTCGGCCATGGGGATGATGTCGGCGGGATTCACGATCGCCATGTCGAGGCCCGCCTGCACGCAGTGGTACAGGAACACGCTGTTGAGCACCGCACGCGCTTCTTTGCCGAGCCCGAACGAGACATTGGACACGCCGAGCGACGTGAGCACGCCCGGCAGCTCGCGCTTGATGGCGCGGATGCCCTCGATGGTCTCGATGCCGGACTCGAGGAACTCGGCATCGCCCGTGGCGAGTGTGAACGTGAGGTCGTCGAAGATCAGCCGCTCGGGAGGCAGCCCGAACTCGTCCTTGCAGATGTCGTGGATGCGCCGCGCCACCTCGAGCTTGCGCGCCGCGGTCTTGGCCATGCCGGTCTCGTCGATCGTGAGCGCGATCACCGCCGCGCCGTAGCGCACCACGAGCGGCATCACGGCGTCGATGCGCTCGCGCCCGTTCTCGAGATTGATGCTGTTGACGATCGCGGATCCGGGGCAGGTCTGGAGCGCCGCCTCGATCACGTCCGCTTCAGTGGAATCGATGCAGAGCGGCGCCTCGACCGAGAGCGAGAGCTTCTTGACGAGCGTGCGCATCATGGCCTTCTCGTCGGTGCGTTCGGTGAGCGCGAGGCACACATCGAGCACGTGCGCGCCACCCTCCACCTGATCGCGAGCGATCGGCAGCATGGCCTCATAGTCGCTCTCGAGGGCGAGGCGCTTGACCTTGCGCGAGCCCTGCGTGTTGAGCCGCTCCCCGATCAGCAACGGGCGCGGCTCCTGTTCGAGCGCGACCGCGGTCATGCCCGAGGACACGAACCACCGGCTGCGCCCCGAGCGCGCACGCGGCTTGGTGCCGCGACCGATCGCGGCCACGAGCGCGCGGATGTGATCGGGCGTGGTGCCGCAGCAGCCGCCCACCACGTTCACGCCGAAGTCGAGCACGAACTCCCGGAGCGTCTCGGCCATGGGCTCGGGACGCATCGGATACAACGTGCGGCCGCCGTCGTTGATCGGCAGGCCGGCGTTGGGGATGCAGTGGATCGGCGTGGAGGCGTTGTCGCACAGGTACCGGATCGCGTCGCGCATCAGATCGGGACCTGTGGAGCAGTTGAGGCCGATCACGTCGACCTGCATGGCCTCGAGCGTGGCGAGCGCGCCGCGGAAGTCAGTCCCGAGCAGCATGCGCCCCGTGGGATCCAGCGTGATCGACGCCTGGATCGGCAGCACCCGGCCAGCGCGCGCCATGGCGGCGCGGGCGGCGAGGATCTGCGCCTTCATCTCCAGGATGTCCTGGCAGGTCTCGAGGATCAGCACATCGGCGCCGCCCTCGATCAGCCCGACGGCCTGCTCCTCGAACGAGGGCACCAGGTCGAGCAGCGACTTCTGCCCGAGGTCGGCATCCTCGGACGAGGGCAGGAACCCCGACGGCCCCATGGACCCGGCCACGAATCGCGGCCGGCCGTCGGCCGCGGCGAACCGATCGGCCACGAGCCGCGCGTTGTGTGCCGCGGCGCGATTGATCTCGGCGGTGCGCTCGCCCAGGTCCCATTCCTCGAGCCGGAGTCGTGAGGCCTGGAACGAGTTCGTCTCGACGCAGTCGGCGCCGCATTCGAAGTACGTGGCATGGATCGACTGCAGCACGTCGGGGCGCGTCACGGACAGATAGTCGAGGCAGCCCTCCCAGCGCTTGCCCCCGAAGTCGTCCGGGCCCAGTTCGCGGTCCTGGATCTGGGTGCCCAGGCCACCGTCGAAGAACAGCACGCGTTCGCGGATCGTCTCGAGGAATCGGCTCATGAACAGGGGGCTTCTCCAGGACGGGCGCGCCGGGCGGGGTCGGGCCGCTCCGGGCGGGGTCGCGGCCGCAGGGGGCGCCGGATCGGGTGCCGACGATGGTAGAGGCCGTGTGAGACCGGCGGCAAACGACGCTCGTTCGGCGCTCGTCTGCGCGCACTTGCCTCCGCGGCCGATCCGCGGTCCCCTGCCCCGATGCAAGCCCTCCTGATGATCGCCCGCCACGGCCGCGCCGAGGGCATGCACCCCGAGGCCAGCCTCACGCCCGAGGGTGAGGCGGCCGTGCGCGCGCGCGCGGAACGCCTGGCGGCCGAGGGCTGGCGGCCGGACGTGGCCTGCGTGAGCCCGTACCGACGCGCACAGCAGACCATGCGGATCCTGCTCCTCGCGCTCGCGCCCGGCATCGAACCCCTGGTGGTCTCGGAACTGGTGCCCGACACCGAGCCACACGACGCACTGAACGCCTTGCGCCAGCGCGGGCTCGGCGAGGGGCGGATGCTCGTGGTGAGCCACATGCCGCTCGTGGCAGGGCTCACGCGCCAACTCACCACGGATGAAGTCGGCTTCGCGCCGGGTCAGATGGTCGAGATCGCGCTGGAGCCCGGGGCGCGTCGCGGTCAGCGGGTACGCACGCTGGCGCCGGACTCCTGAGCGCTTCGCGCTCCTCATACGCATCGCACGGAGGCACACATGTCCGCTTCACCGAGGATCGCGCTGGTCACGGGCGGCAATCGCGGCATCGGCCGCGGCATCGCCGAAGCACTCGCCGCAGACGGTCACACCGTGGTGCTGACCGCGCGCAGCGCCGATGACGCTGCACGCGCCGCCAGCGAGATCGGCCGTGGCGCGCGCGGCTACGCCTGCGACGTGCGGCGCTACGCCGACGTGCAGGCACTCTTCGCCGCGGTCGCGCGCGACCTGGGCGGTGTCGATGTGCTGGTGAACAACGCCGGCGTGGGGCTGTTCGGCAAGGTGGACGAGCTGAGCGTGGACGACTGGCACGCGGTGATCGAGACCAACGTCAACGGCGTCTTCTACTGCACGCGCGAGGCGCTGCCGCAGATGCGCGCGCGTGGCGGGGGCTACATCTTCAATGTGTCCTCGCTCGCGGGCCGCAACGCGTTCGTGGGAGCGGGCGCGTACTGCGCCAGCAAGCACGCCGTGAACGGGTTCTCGGAGGTGCTGTTCCAGGAGGTGCGCGACGACGGCATCCGCGTCACGTACCTCATGCCCGGGAGCGTGGCCACGGACTTCGGCCGCGGCGCGGCCGCCAAGGCCGGCTGGGCGCTGCTGCCCTCCGATGTGGGCGAGATGGTGGTGGACCTGCTGCACACGCACCCGCGCGCGCTGCACAGCCGCGTCGAGATGCGCCCCGCGCGGCCGGTCAAGGGCTGACGCCGACGGGCCGCCGCGGCCCCGGGGGGATCCGCCGCGCCCGGGGCGCGCGGACCCGCGCCCGTGCGGCGGCGCATTGAGCCGGGCAGGGCCGGCGGCTAGCTTCTGGGCCATCGCATCCGCTGTCGTCTCCCCCCCGTCCTCGGGCCCGCCCCCCAGACCACTCTCGGTGGTCCCCCGTGGCCCGCACCCAGAGGACGCCCAGCCCACCGGAGGACCCGTGAACCGTTCCCGTTCGCTGCTCGCTGCCCTGCTCACCGTCGCGATCGCGCTGCCCGCGCTCGCACCCGCGATCCACGCCAAGTCGGCGCCGGTCAAGATGCCCGCCGACGGTGCGCCGTTCTGGACCGGCAAGCCGGATGCGGCGCAGTTCAAGGCGCGGCAGATGCGGCGCGTGGACCTGGCCAAGGCGGAGCTGGCCAAGGTGCTCGCGGTCAAGGGCAAGCGCACGATCGAGAACACGCTCGTGCCCATGGACGAGCTGTCGCGGCAGATCAACATGGCCGCCACCCAGGCCGGCCTGATCGAGGAGGTGCACCCCGACTCCGCGCTGCGCGCGACGTCGGAGGAGATCACGCAGGAGATCTCCAAGTTCGTCACCGAGGTCTCGCTCGACCGCCGCGTGTACGACGCGCTCCAGGCACTCGACCTCTCGGGCGCTGATGCGGCCACGAAGCACTATGTGACCAAGTCGCTGCGTGACTTCCGGCTCGCCGGCGTCGACAAGGACGATGCGACGCGCGAGAAGATCAAGAAGCTCACCGAGGAGCTGGTCCTCGTCAGCCAGGAGTTCGGCCGCAACATCCGCGAGGACAAGCGCTCGGTCACCTGCAAGCCGTCGGAGCTCGAGGGCCTGCCCGCCGACTTCATCGAGCGTCACCCGGCCGGCGCCGACGGCACGGTCACGCTGACCATGGAGTACCCGGACTACATCCCGGTGATGACGTACGCCAAGTCCGACGACCTGCGCCGCCGCATGTACCTCGAGTACCAGAACCGCGCCTACCCCAAGAACATCGAGGTGCTCGACAAGCTGCGCGCCAAGCGGCACGAGTACGCGCTGCTCCAGGGCTTCACCAACTACGCCGACTACGTCACGTCGGACAAGATGGTGGGCAGCGCCGCCAACGCGCGTGCGTTCATCGACCGCGTCACCGCCGCCTCGGGCGAGCGTCAGAAGCGCGAGTACCAGCAGCTCGTCAATGCGCGCCGTAAGGACGTGCCCACGGCCACCGATGTCGACTTCTGGGGCCAGAGCTACTACTCCGAGCAGGTGCGGCGCAGCGAGTACGACTTCGACTCCCAGTCGATCCGCCCCTATCTGCCCTACGATCAGGTCAAGAAGGGCGTGATGGACCTGTCGGCGCGCATCTTCGGCGTCGAGTTCCGCCGCGTCCCCGATGCTCCGGTGTGGCACGAGTCGGTGGAGTGCTACGAGCTGATCGATGGCGGCAAGGTGGCGGGCCGCTTCTACCTCGACATGCACCCGCGCGACAACAAGTACAACCATGCGGCGCAGTTCGACATCCGCACCGGCATCGCCGGGCGTCAGATCCCTGAGGCCGCGCTCGTCTGCAACCTGCCGGGGGGCGTCAAGGGCGAGGCGGGGCTGTGCGAGTACGACGACGTGGAGACGTTCTTCCACGAATTCGGCCACTTGCTGCACACCATGTTCTCGGGCGGCCAGAAGTGGGTCGGCATCGGCGGTATCTCGACCGAGCATGACTTCGTCGAGGCGCCCTCGCAGATGCTCGAGGAGTGGCTCAAGGACTACTCGGTGCTGGCCACGTTCGCCAAGCATCACGAGACCGGCGCCGTGATCCCCGAGAAGCTCGTGGCGCAGATGAACCGCGCCAACGACTTCGGCAAGGGGCTGCAGGTGCGCCGCCAGATGGTGTACGCCGCCCTGTCGCTGAGCTGCTACGACCGCGACCCCGCCGGGACCAACACGACCACGATGATGAGCGACCTGGTCAAGAAGCTGCAGCCGTTCCCGTTCGTGGAGGGCACGCACTTCCAGACGTCGTTCGGGCACCTCGATGGCTACTCGGCCGTGTACTACACGTACATGTGGTCGCTGGTGATCGCCAAGGACCTGTTCGCACAGTTCGACCCCAAGACGCTCACCGCGCCGGGGGTGGCGATGCGCTACCGCGAGAAGGTGCTCGCCCCGGGCGGCTCCAAGCCCGCCGCCGAGCTGGTGCGCGACTTCCTGGGCCGCGACTTCAATGAAGTCGCCTGGAAGGCGTGGCTCGACAAGGAGTGATGCGCGGGCAGTGCACGCGCATCGATCCAGCAGGTGACACGCGCGGCCGGCGGGGGTTCCCCTCGCCGGCCGCGCGTCGTTCGAACGGGCTGTGCCTCTGCGGGTGGATCGACCCGGCCCCGCTACTCCGCCTTGCTCGCCTCGCCCGGCTTGACCGTGCCCGCGAGCAGGTCGGCGTGGTAGCTGGAGCGCACGAGCGGGCCCGAAGCGACGCTCTCGAAGCCCATCGCCTCGGCCATCTGCTGATAGCGCGCGAACTGGTCGGGGTGCACGTACTCGTGCACGGCCAGGTGCATCTTGGATGGCCGCAGGTACTGCCCGATCGTGAGCAGGTGGCAGTCGTGCGCGCGCAGGTCGCGCATGGTCTGCTCCATCTCGGCCTCGGTCTCGCCCAGGCCCACCATCAGGCCGCTCTTGGCCTTGATGCCCGTGCCGCTGGCAGCGACGCGCTGCAGCAGCTCGAGTGAGCGGTCGTAGCGGGCACTGGGCCGCACGGAGCTGTGCAGCCGGGCGATGGTCTCGAGGTTGTGATTGATCACCTCGGGGCCGGCGTCGATGACGCGCTGCAGATCGGCGGCCGAGCCGCGGAAGTCGGGGATCAGCACCTCGATCACCGTGCCCGAGCGCTTGCGGATCGCCTCGATCACCTGCGCGAAGATGGTGCTGCCGCCGTCCTTGAGGTCATCGCGCGCCACCGACGTGATCACGGTGTGCTTGAGGTTCATGGCGGCCACCGCCTCGCCCACGCGGCGCGGCTCGTCCCAGTCCACGTAGCCGTTGGGCCGTCCGGGAGCCACGGCGCAGAACCCGCAGCGGCGCGTGCACAGCTCGCCCAGGATCATGATCGTGGCCGTGCCGCGGGCCCAGCAGTGGCCGAGGTTGGGGCAGCGCGCCTCTTCGCACACGGTGACCAGCTTCTTCTCGCGCAGCAGCGCCTTGGTCTCGGCGTACTCGCCCTCACCGGGCAGCTTCACCTTGAGCCACTCGGGCAGCCGCTTGAAGCTCGCCGGGTCGGCCATCACGCCGCTGCCCGCGCCCGACGCGCAGCCCTTGGTGCGCGGCGCCAGTGGCACGCGCTGCGGCACGGCCGGGCGGGGCGCGCCATAGACGCCGATGTCGTGACCCGCGCCGGGCTCGCCGATGGAGACCAGGTCCTCGCCGCCCTCGGGCGGCAGCAGCTCGCTCATGGGATCAGTCCCTGGCCATCGTGGTGGTCTCGATCTGCCCACTGCCCTTGAGCGACAGCATGCGGTCCAGCGCCACGCGCGCGTCGCGCTTGATGTCCTCGGGCACGCGCACGGCATTGACCACATGGCCGTCGGCGAGGTTCTCGAGCGCCCACAGCAGATGCGCGGGGTCGATGCGGTTCATGGTCGCGCAGGGGCAGACGTTCTTCTGCAGCAACTGCACGTGCTGCTGCGGATGCTCCTGTGCGAGCCGGTGCACGAGGTTCACCTCGGTGCCGATGGCCCAGCGTGAGCCGGGCGGCGCCGCATGCACCGTGTCGATGATGAACTCGGTCGATCCCACGAGGTCGGCGGCCTCGACCACCTCGAACGGGCACTCGGGGTGCACGAGCACGCGGATCGCCGGATCCGCCGCGCGCACCTCGTCGAT
>CADEFY010000011.1:19580-23023 GCA_902826705.1 uncultured bacterium | reverse complement strand
AGGTGAGCTGCCGCAGCGCTATCGATACAGCGACTTGATCTGCCCCCAGGTGCTGCGTGTGGCCGGGCTCCCGACGAACGGGCAGACGATCGGCTGCTGGAACTGCGCGAAGTACTTGGAGCCCGAGTTGACGACGATGTCGCCGCTGGGCACTCGGGAGTCGAGGAGCACGTTCTTGAACGAGATGCAGACCGGGGTCGCGCACCCTGCACAGGATCCGGCGCCCACGGTGAGCTGTCGTGAGATCGACACTCGACAGAGCGCGACCAGCGAATCCGCTGAGAGCGGGAATGCCTGCTCCTCGCTCACCGCGGCGGCCACCCGGAGCCGCGCGCGTCCGGGGTACCCGACGCCGAAGTCATAGTCCCAGTAGAAGGCGAACGGGATCTCCGAGATGTCGGGACAAGACAGGGCGCTCGACGCCTGTGAGATGTGGATCGAGTTGCTGGGTCGGCAGCCGGGGAAGTCCCACCACGATGGCGTCACCTGCATCTCGAAGTCGAGATCCACGACAGCGACGAACCCGACGAACTCGGGGATCGCCACGGGAGGCGAGACCGACAGGATCAGGTCGAACGGATCCCCCGTGTTCGTGTCGCAGGCGAAGCGCTTCTCGATCGCGCCGACCGGCGCGCAGTCATCCCATCGCACGGCGATACTGCCCTGTGCGTGCGCAACGGAACTGAAGGCGGCCACGAGGATGGTCGCGAGACAGATCGAACGAGCCAGGCGCATCCGTCCTCCGAGGAACGGGGTCTTGGGGGACCGACACGAGGCTACTCCTGTCGCACGCCGCCGGCCCAGCCCGATCAGCACGCCGGTCGGGTATGCTGTCGGGCTTCGCCACCCCCATCGCACCCCCGAGACCCGAGGTCCGCACCCCCATGCTCCGAGCCGGCATCGTCGGGCTGCCCAACGTGGGCAAGTCCACCCTGTTCAACGCCGTCACCCGCACGCGCAAGGCCGAGGCGGCCAACTACCCGTTCTGCACGATCGATCCCAACGTCGGCATCGTCACGGTGCCCGACGCGCGGCTCGCCGTGCTGCGCGACATCGCCAAGACCAGCGTGATCATCCCCGCGGCGGTCGAGTTCGTGGACATCGCGGGGCTGGTCAAGGGCGCGAGCCAGGGCGAGGGGCTGGGCAACAAGTTCCTCACGCACATCCGCGAGGTGGACGCGATCGTGCAGGTGGTGCGCTGCTTCGAGGACGCCGACATCCACCATGTCTCGGGCAGCGTCGATCCGGTGCGGGACATCGAGGTGATCAACACGGAGCTGATGCTCTCGGACCTCGACACCGTGCAGCGCCGGCGCGAGCGCGTGGCCAAGGATGTGAAGCGCGGCGACAAGACCGCGGCCGCCGAGGAGGCCGTGTTGGCCAAGCTCGAAGCGGCCCTCGCGGCCGGGCGCCCAGCGCTCGTCGCCGAACTCTTGCCCGAGGAGCGCGCGCTGTCGGCCAGCTTCTTCCTGCTCTCGGACAAGCGCACGATCTTCGCGTGCAATGTGCGCGACAGCGACCTCGCCACCGCCGACGCCAACCCCTACGTGCAGCAGGTGCGCGAGTACGTGCGCACGCATATGGCGTGCGAGGCGGTGGTGATCAGCGCGCAGATCGAGAGCGAGCTGATCGACCTCTCCCCCGAGGAGGCGGCCGAGTTCCTGCGCGACCTGGGCGTCGCGGAGAGCGGCATCGGCGCGTTGATCCGCGCCACGTACCACCTGCTCGGCCTGCGCACGTACTTCACGGCGGGCGAGAAGGAAGTGCGTGCCTGGACGATCCATGCGGGTGACACGGCGCCGCAGGCCGCAGGCGTGATCCACTCCGACTTCGAGCGCGGGTTCATCAAGGCCGAGACCGTGGCCTACGACGACCTGGTGCGGTGCGGTTCGGTGGCGGCGGCGCGCGCCGAGGGCGTGTACCGCATGGAGGGCAAGGAGTACGTGGTCGCGGACGGCGATGTGATGCTGTTCAAGTTCGCCGTCTAGCCCGGACTCCGCGGGAGACATCGCCGGTCCGCCCAACAAGGGCGGTACCCACGCGATCGATCTTCCCCCGGAGGCCCCGCATGTCCCGCAACTCCTCTCTCGCCGCCCGCGGCCTGCTGGCCGCGGCGCTGCTCCTGGCGTCCGCCCCGTCGGTGCGCGCCGTCACGCTGCGATGGCTCGACCCGGCCGGCGGCAACGCCGCCAACGCGGGCAAGTGGTCGCCCGCACAAGTGCCGGGCGCTGCCGACGAGGCGCGCTTCGACACCACCGGCGCCTACACCGTGACCTGGAACGCCACCACAGACTCGACCGGATCCATGCGCTTCCGGCGAGGCGACGTGACACTGGTGTTCACCTCCCTGCATGACATCGCCACGCAGCTCGCCGTGGGGCAGAGCACGGGCGACAAGGCCACGGTGATCGTCGACGACGGCACGCTGCGCGCGGGCTGGAGCCTGCTCGTGGGCACGGGCAGCGGGTCCGACGCCACGTTGGTCGTGGATGGCGCGACCGCCGACGTGCTGCAGAACACCGGCCCCGGCACGCCGCTCATGTCCGTGGGCGGCACCGGCGGCCAGGGACTGGTGCGCCTCGCGCAGGGCGGCCGCCTCGCGCTGGCGGACCGGCTCCACATCGGGATCGGCGCGGGCGGGCAGGCCACGATGCGCGTGCGCGGCGAAGGCGCCGGTGCCGGTGCGCGGCGCTCGCAGCTCCTCGCCGAGGGCCCCACGCCGGACGTCCGGATCGGCGCCGACGACTCGCACGGCGTGCTCGAGGTGCTCGACGGGGGGCTCGCGCGGCTCGGGCGCACGGTGTTCGCGGGCGAGGAGCCCGGCGACTCGGCCGAGGTCATCGTGGGCGGACGCGGCACCAACGACAGCTCGCGCGTGCAGGTGCTGGGCGACCTGCTGCTCGCGGCGAACCGACGCTCCGTGGGCGGCGGGGGATGGTCGCGTGTCACGCTCGACTCGCTCGGCGTGATCGAGGTGACCGACTCCACCGAGATCGGCGATCCCGACGGCAGCGACGCGCGGCTCACGCTCGCACCCGGCAGCCGCTTCGTCACGCGGCATCTCGCGTTGCGCCAGCCCACCGTGCAGGCGCTCGACCTGGAGGGCGGCCTGCTTCAGATCCGTGGCGGCACGCTCTCCTCGCTGTCGGGTCGGCTGGTGGTGCCCGGAGCCGCGGGCGATCCCACCATCGAGCTGCTCGACGGCGCGTTCGCGGACCTCGTCGGTTCGGCCGGATCGCCGCCGCTCGAGCTGGCGGTCGGCGCGGACGCCACGCTGCGGCTCACCGGTGGCGCGGTCATGACGCTGAGCGGCGGGACGCCCACGCTCTCCGCCACCTCGGGGGCCGCGAGTGAACTGCGGGTGAGCGGGGGTGCCGCGTTCTCGTCCGCGATGCGCATGGTCGCCGGCGCGGCGGGCCCCGCCACCGTGAACGTGGTCGATC
>CADEFY010000011.1:6318-19570 GCA_902826705.1 uncultured bacterium | reverse complement strand
GCCGGGATCGACGTGGGCGTCGGCAATGCCGCCACGAGCCTCTTCTCGGTCAGCCACTCGGGGCAGGTCACGAGCAGCGGCTCGTTCAACGTGGGCGGCACCTCGAGTGCGGGCGGTGGCCGCGCTCAGGTGACGGTGGGCGAGGGCGGCCTGCTCTCGCTCTCGCATCCCACGGCCGCGGGCACGCTGTGGCCGGTCAACCTGCTGCGCGTGATGGACGAGGGCCGGCTCGAGCTGGCGAGTGCGTTCCAGGTGCGGGGCGAACTGCACGTGGCCGGCGGCTCCGTGTCCGGCGGGGCGGTCGCATTGCGCGACCAGGGCGTGCTGCACGGAACGGGTTCGGTGACCTCGCCGATCGCCGCGGGCATCGACACCACGGTCGCGATCGTGGCCGAAGGGCCGCTCACACTGGGGCACTCCGCGAGCCCCTCGGGATTCCTGATGCGCGGCCGGCTCGAGGTGGGCGGCGCCTCGGTCACGCTGCTCGACGCCGACTCCGCGATCGTCGGCAACGTGCAACTGTCCGGCGGCACGCTGCAGCTGCCCGCGCGGGGCGGTGTGGTCGAGGCCGGCAAGCGCGTGCTGGGGCACGGCGTCGTGCGGGGCGACCTCACGCCGCGTGGCATCGTGCGCGGTTCGGGTGGCGAGCTGCAGTTCGCCGGCAAGCTGCTCGGCACGGGCGAGGGCGTGTCCGCGGACTCGATGCGCTTCCTGGCGGGAAGTGCGTTCGCAGGTGCTGGCGTGCTCGATGGCCGCGTGCGCTGCGACTCGGGCTCGGTGATCCGCGCGACGGGCGCGCTCACGCTGGGCCGCATCGTGCCCAACCCGCTCCCCAGCGCGTTGGTGCTGCGCGGGCGGATCGAGACCGGGCCCCACGCCGTGACGCTCGCGAACAGCCACAACCCCACCGTGACCGGCGCCGTCGTGCTGGGCGGCGGCAGCCTGGGCACGACCAACACCACGCTCATCACCGCGACCTTCGGCAGCCGGATCGAGGGGCGTGGCCGCGTACTGCAGGCGCTGTCAGGGAACACCGTGTTCTCGCCAGGCCCTGTCGCAGGTCGGCTGCGCTTCGAGAGCACGCTCGGCATCGGATTCCAGTCCCGCTTCGAGCTCGACCTCGGAGATCACGCCGCGGGCGAGCACGACACGCTCTCCGTGGCGGGCGCTCTGTCGATCGGCGGCAGTACCATCCTCGACGTGCGCCGCCTGCCCAGCTTCGCGGCCATGCCCGGCGACAGCTTCCGGGTGATCGAGCACAGCTCGCGCACCGGCACGTTCGCCACGGCCACGCTCGATGGCGCGCCGGCCGCGGGCCTGCTCGACGTGCGCTATCACGCCGATGGCGTCTGGGTCGTGCTCCTGCCCGGCATCCTCTCGGCGGGCGATGGCCCGGGCCCGGCGAACGACGCCCCGGCGCTGCGGTTCAGCGCGGTCGGCTCGCCGGGCCGCGCGCTCGCGGTGGACCTGGCGCTACCGGCCGCGACGCACGCCAGGATCGAGGTGTTCGATGTGCACGGCCGTCGGGTGGCGGCGCTGCACGATGGCCCGCTCGCGGCAGGACGGCATCGCCTCGCGCTCCCTGCGGACGACGCCGGATCGGGCGTGCGGTTCGCACGCGCGACGCTCGGCGAGGGCGCGGAGCGCACCACGCGCACCGTGCGGCTAGTGCGGCTGCGCTGACCCTGGGAGGGGCCTGCTCAGGCGCCGAGCAGGCCCTTCTTGAGGTCGCCGGACGGCGGGTTGGCACCGAGCCAGATGCCGAACACGAGATCGGCGAACTCGCGGTCGCCGATGATGCCCTTGACCTCGTTGCCCACCGTCACCACCAGGCCGGCCTCGGCGGCATCGGCGAACATGATCACCGTGCCCTTCTTCTGATCGCCGAAGTACGACAGGAAGGTGTTGATGTGCGCCTGGTGCGCGGCCACGCGGGTGCCGCCGTTCTTGGCGATGCCTTCCTTGAACCCGTTGGTGAGCCGGCCCTTGTCGACGTCGCGCACCAGCTCGATGCGCACCGCGCGCGGCGTGCGGCTGGCGAGGATCGCCGCGGCATCCTTGGTGCGCGCGGCGGTGTAGAGCCCGGCCACGTACACTTTGATGATGGCGATCTTGCGCACGCCCATGCCGTTGAGCACCAGCGGCTGAGCGGCGACCGAGATCTGGTCCGGCATCTTGACGCCGGAGAGTTCGCCCGCGAGCACCGGGGCGGACAGCGACAGGGCGGCGAGCAACGCGATCAGCACGCGGAACGGTGAGCGCGACATGGCATCCCTCCGGGGACCGACGCCCGCGGGCGTCACCAACCCAGTACGTGCGCGAAGACGAGCGGCGCCACGATCGTGGCGTCGGACTCGATGATGAACTTGGGGGTCTCGGCGCCCAGCTTGCCCCAGGTGATCTTCTCGTTGGGCACGGCACCCGAGTACGAGCCATAGCTCGTGGTCGAGTCCGAGATCTGGCAGAAGTAGCCCCACAGCGGCACCTCGGTGCGGCCGAGGTCCTGGTGCAGCATGGGCACCACGCAGATGGGGAAGTCGCCGGCGATGCCGCCGCCGATCTGGAAGAAGCCGATCTTCTTGTCCTGCTTGGCCGTGGCCGTGTACCAGGACGCCAGCTCCATCATGTACTCGATGCCCGTGCGCACGGTGTGCACGTGCTTGATGTCGCCGGCGATCACGTGCCCCGCGAAGATGTTGCCGAGCGTGGAGTCCTCCCAGCCGGGCACGATCATCGGCAGGTCGCGCTCGGCGGCGGCGAGCAGCCACGAGTCCTTGGGATCCGAGTCGTAGTGCTGCTTCAGCACGCCGCTCAGCAGGATGCGGTACATGAACTGATGCGGGAACCGCGGCGTGCCCGCGCGGTCGGCGGCCACCCACTCCTCGAGCACGGCCTTCTCGATGCGGCGGATCGCCTCGTGCTCGGGGATGCACGTGTCGGTGACGCGGTTGAGATGGCGCTCGAGCAGCGCCTCCTCGTCCTTGGCGGTCAGCTCGCGATAGTTCGGCACGCGCTCATAGTGCGAGTGCGCCACGAGCTGGAACACGTCCTCTTCGAGGTTGGCGCCGGTGCAGCACACGGCGTGCACCTTGCCCTGGCGGATCATCTCCGCGAGCGAGCGGCCCAGCTCGCCGGTGCTCATCGCGCCCGCGAGCGTGACCAGCATGGGCGCGCCGCCTTCCACATGGCGGCGGTAGGCGTTGGCGGCATCCATGAGCGCTGCCGCGTTGAAGTGGCGGAAGTGCCGCGCCATGAACGTGGAGATCGGGCCGGTCGTGGACATGCGGGGTCCTCGCAGCGTGATCGAAGGAGTCGTGGCTTCGAGCGCGCGAATCTACGGTCGGGCGCCCGCGCTGCGCAATGCGAAGCGGGCCGGGACCCTCGCGGATCCCAGCCCGTCGCACATCAGGCGAAGCGGCACCTGGCGCGCTCCCCAGTGCGCCTCACGCGTCCGCGTGAAGCCGCTCCGCCCTTCCCTCGCGCACGGCGCGCTCGAGGCGCAGCCGCACGGCCTTCTTGGCCTGCTCGGAGACTCGGCCCATCTCGGAGCCCAGACGCCCCATCTCGGCGCCCAGGCGTCCCATCTCGTCCCCGAGAGGGCGCTGCTGGCGCGAGATCGTCTCGATCTCACGCTGGAGTGCGGCGATGTCGCGCTGCGAGGCCGCATCGCGATCGCCCGCCAGCCCCGCCTGCACCTGCAACTGTGCCAGTCGCGCGCTCATCATCCCGAGCCGTGCGCCGATCCGGCCCTGGCGCGCGCCGAGCTGCCCCTGCTTGGCGCCGAGCTTGCCCTGCTTCTGGCCCAGCAGCTCGATCGGCTTCATGGCGGCCCGTACGTCGGCCACCACCTGGGCGTCATCGCTCGTGTGCTCGGCCCCGTCGAGCCAGAACCACACGAAGGGCCCACGCGCCTGCGCCTTGAGCCACTCGAACCGCTTCCAATCGGACCGGTCGCTCATGGTCACGGTGACCTCGTCCTCGGGGTCGAGGATCGCGAAGCGGAAGTCCTCGGAGTCCGACGCCCACGCGTAGCCGGCGAGATGCACGCTCGGCGCGAGCGGCGCGAGCAGCGCGAGCGGCGACTCCGGTGCCAGTGGCGCGGCGGCGTCCGACGCGTCGACGCAGTCCCCGCAGTCCGCAGGAGCCGAGGGCGCATCGGGGTCCGCGATCTGCACGCGCACCACGTCGAGCCGCTCGGGGCTCGTGCGGGCGATGGCATCGGCGAGCAGCGCCGCAGGGCCGAACCCGCGCACGGCCACGGGCGACTCGAGGGCGCCCGCGCGCAGCCACTGTGCGGCCGCCACGCCGAGCACGGCCCAGCAGATGGGGACACTGGCGGCGATCGCGATCATGGACACGCGGAGCGCGGTGGGCAGGCGACGGGACATCGGGGCCTCCTCGGACGGTGCGCGCGGGTCTGGGGCCCCCGCGCGTGTTCATGAGTCTGGGACGGCGCGGGCGCCGCCAAGGTTGGGATCCGGTGGCGTCCCACGGCACACCGCGCAGGCAGCGGCGACTCGGCCCCGCCCGTGCGCGGCCTTGCCGCGCTGGTCCACGAGCCGTCGCTGGGCTGCCACGACCTCTCTAACGTCCCCGTGTTCCCGCGCATCCCCCGCGCCTCCGCGCCGGGGCGCGGCCGTTCCACCCCTTCCGCTCCACCGACCGGGGAGCGGGCCCAGGAGTCCCGCACATGCACGCTTCCCGCTTCACGCGTCTGCTTCTCATCGCCACCTTGTTCGGGGCCGTGGCCTCCGCGCCGGCCGCCGCCAAGCCCAAGCCCTCCGACAAGGACAAGGCGGCTGCGGCGGCCGCAGCGAGCGCCGAGAAGCCGTTCACGGACTGGAAGAAGCTCACCAAGGACGCCGAGCGCAAGCCCGGGTTCATGACGCTGTGGCGCAAGCGCGACAACCTGTACCTCGAGCTCTCCAAGGACGAGTTCGAGAAGCCGTTCCTCTACATCACGAGCCTCTCGCGCGGCATCGGCTCCAACTTCGTGCTCGGCGGTCTGCCGCACGAGGACCGCATGCTGCAGTGGGAGCGGCACGGCGACCGCGTGCTGCTCGTGCAGCTCAACCCGTACTTCCCGAACAACCCCGGCAAGCCGATCGACCAGGCACGCGACCTGTCGATCCCCAACTCGGTGCTCGCGGGCTTCAAGATCGAGAGCGAGCACGATTCGTCCAAGGCGGTGATCATCGACCTGGCGAGCATGCTCGTGAGCGATGCCTCCGACATGGGGGAACGCCTGCGCCAGTCGTTCGGCAATGTGTCCGTGCGGTTCGACAAGGACCGCTCGTCGCTCGGCTCCGTGAAGACGTTCCCGGACAACACCGAGATCGAGGCCACGCTCACCTACTCGCCCAACGACCGCTCGCGGCTGTCGCTCGAGGCGGTGCCGGACCAGCGCTTCATCGCGGTCGGGCTGCACTACTCGTTCACGCGCCTGCCGGCGGTGCCGATGGCGCCGCGCTACGCGGACAACCGCGTGGGCTACTTCCTCGAGGCCCACAAGGACTTCGACCGCGACGACAAGGAGAACTTCTGGCTGCGCTATGTGAACCGCTGGCGGCTCGAGAAGAAGGACCCGAGCGCCGCGCTGAGCGAGCCGGTCAAGCCGATCGTGTACTACCTCGACAAGACGATCCCCGAGAAGTTCCGCCCGTGGGTGCGTGAGGGCATCGAGAACTGGCAGCGTGCGTACGAAGCCGCGGGCTTCAAGAACGCGATCATCGCCAAGGACGTGCCGGCGGACGATCCCGACTGGGACGCCGAGGATGTGCGCTACAGCACCATCCGCTGGATCACCTCGACCCAGCCGGCGTTCGGCGCCATCGGACCCTCGCGCGTGGATCCGCGCACGGGCGAGATCCTCGACTCGGACATCCTGTTCGAGGCGTCGATGCTGCAGAACTACGCCAACTCCTACCGCCGCTTCGCGGGTCCCGAGGACCTCGCCAAGAGCACGCTGCCGCAGTTCGCGCTCGAGGGCCTGCCGGAGGGCTTCACGCTCGAGCAGCTCTGCATGGCCGGCCAGGCCACCGCGGACGCCGGCGCCGTGCAGCACATGGCGCTGCTCATGGGCGGCACGCTCACGCCGGGCAGTCCGGTGCCCGACGAGTTCATGCACCCGGCCACGGTGTGGGTGACCATGCACGAGGTCGGCCACGCGCTCGGCCTGCGTCACAACTTCCGCTCGAGCACGTCCACGCCGCGCGAGCACCTGCACGATGTGGCCTGGACCAAGCAGAACGGCCTCTACTCCTCGGTGATGGAGTACCCCACTCCCAACATCGAGCCCTCGCACACCAAGCAGGGCCAGTACTACACGACCACGCCGGGCACGTACGACGTGTGGGCGATCCGCTACGGCTACACGCCGAGCGGCGCCGCGACACCGGACGCGGACTACGCGTTCGCGCGCAAGATCGCCGACGAGTCGCTCCAGCCGGGCCACGAGTACTCGACGGACGAGGACACCTACCCGGCGTTCGCCACCGATCCGCGCAGCAACATCTACGACCTCGGCAACGACCCGCTGGCTTACGCGCGCGAGCGCACGGCGTACATGGCCAAGCTGTGGCGCGATCCCAAGTTCGAGGATCGCATCGTGGGCGCGTCGGGCGACCTGCAGGCGCTGCGTCGCGCCATGGACACTGCGCTGCAGCAGTACGGCATCGCGGCGGGCATGGCGGTCAAGTACATGGGTGGCTCGTACCTCTCGCGCATCGAGCGCGGGCAGCCGCTGGAGCGCGATCCGGTGATCCCGGTGCCGGCAGCGCAGCAGCGGGAGGCCCTCGACTTCCTGGGCAGCGCGGTGTGGGCGCACGACGCCATGCGCGCGCCGCCGGCGCTCTTGTCGCGCCTCGCGCCCAATCGCTGGTCGCACTGGGGCATGGGTGCGGGCACGTTCGCGGAGCGCCAGGACTATGCCTGGAACGACCGCGTGCTCGCGGTGCAGACCACCATGCTCAACGCGGTCACGCAGCCCGCGCTGCTCGCGCGCATGAGCGAGTCCGAGACGCGTTCGACCGCGCCGTACCGCATGTCGGAGCACTTCGACCGGCTGACTCGTACGATCTGGGGTGAGGTCGGCGGCACAGCGCCGGCGGCCTTCGCGGCACTCGAAGGCCCCAACACGCGACGGGACCTGCAGCGCGCGTTCATCGAGCGCATGTCCGGCATGGTGGCTTCGCCCGCGGCGGGCACGCCTGACGACGCCCGCGCACTGGCGCGGCTCGCGCTCTCGCGTGTGGATCAGCGCTGCGCGCGTGTGCTCGCTTCGGGCGTCGCGCTCGGGGACAACACGCGAGCACACCTCATGGAGTCGCGCGCCCGCGTCAAGGCGGCGCTCGACGCCACGCGCAACATCGAGACGGCACGTCCGGCCGGCATGGGCGGAGCGTTCGGCTCGTCCTCGAACTGACACGGGTTCAACTCGGTTCACCGCGCCCCGGCTCCCCACGGGACCGGGGCGCGGTCGTTCCCATCCAGAGGATCCACATGCACCGAGCCGCCCTGCTGCTCCTGGCTTCCCTCGCGCTGGCGACTGCCACCCCGGCGGCTGCCGAGACGATCGCCTTCACGCACGCCACCGTGCTCGACATGCGCAGCACGGCGCCGCTCGCGGACCACACCGTGCTCGTGCGGGACGGCCGCATCGAACAGGTGGGCCCGAGCGCACGCGTGATCCTGCCTGCAGGCACCCGCGTGATCGACGCCACCGGGCAGTGGCTGATGCCGGCGCTGTGGGACATGCATGTGCACATCGCCAATCGTGACGAGGCGGGGCTCGAGGCGGGGATGATCGCGCCACTGCTGCTGGCGCACGGGGTGGTGGGCGTGCGCGACATGGGCAGTGATCCGGCGCGCGTTCGCGCGCTGCGGGATTCGATCGCGGCCAGCCGCTGGCGTGCGCCCGAGGTGCTGTCGCCGGGCCCGTTCGTGGACGGTGCCGCGGCCGAGGCCGGCCCGCTCTTCGTGCCCGTGGCCAACGACAGTGCGGCGCGCGCGGCCGTGCGCGCACTGCAGGCCAAGGGCGCGGATTTCATCAAGATCCAAGCCGGCCTCTCGCGCGAGGCGCTGCACGGCGTGAACGCCGAGTGCACACGGCTCGGCATCCGGTTCGCAGGACACGTGCCCGAGGCGCTCACCGCGGGAGAGGTGCTGGCGGCCAACGCGCACAGCCTCGAGCACATCTCGCCGACGCTGCCGGGCGATGCCGGCGTGATGCGCGCGTGCACCGGGCACGAGGACTCGCTGATCGCCGCGCTCGCCGCATTCGGGGACTCGGCTGCGCGGCCCGGGGCCGACCGCACGGCCCTCAGGCGCCAGCAGGCGCAGCTCCAGGAGGCACACATCGCGTCGTTCGACGACACGGCGATCCGCACACTGGCGCGCTCGGTGCGCGCACGCGGCGCCGCCCTGTGCCCGACGCTCGTGTGGTCGGCGTCGTTCCGGCCGCTGGACGCGGGCGACAGCGGCGCTGCGCTGCCGCTCGAGTACGTACCGCGCAGCATCCGCGAACGTGCGCTCGCCGGCCGTCGCCGCGTGCTCGCCGGCACGAGCGAGGAGAGCTTCACGCTGAACCGGCGCATGGCGCAGCGCAGCGCGGAGCTGGTGGGGCGGCTGCATCGTGAAGGCGCGTCGATCCTGGCCGGCACCGACAGCTTCGACGCCTTCTGCCTGCCCGGGGTGGCGCTGCATCAGGAGCTCGAGCAGCTCGTCGCCGCGGGCCTCTCGCCGCTGGCCGCGCTGCAGGCCGCCACGCGCGAGCCCGCGCGATTCCTGAGCCGACTGCAACGGGCCGGTACCGTGGAGCGTGGCAAGCGTGCCGACCTGCTGCTGCTCACCGCCGACCCGCTGGCTGACATCCGCAACACCCGTCGCATCGCACGCGTGGTCGCTGGCGGACGCGTGCTCGAGCGCGCGGACCTCGATGCGCTCCTCGCGGGCGTGCGCGCCTATGCCGATGCGCACTGACGCCCGGGCGTTGACGCGCCGCACGCGCGGTCGATAGGGTCCCGCCATGCGCCTTGCAGCCCACCCTGGCCGCCCCACATCGGGCGCCACCTGGTTCGCCCTGTGGGCGCTGGGTCTGGCGCTGGTGCTCGGTGCGTTCGCCGGTGCGGCGCATCATCACGACGACCACGATGCGCCGACCTCGCGCGATGCGTGTGCGTTGTGCGTGGTGGGCAAGGTGGTGGCCGCTGCGCCACCGTCGCCGGCCCGGATCGTGGTCGCGGCGGCGCCGAGTCGCGTGGAATCCGTGGCGCCTGCGCCTGCGCCGAGTACGCGTCGCGAGTCGCGGCGAGAGGGCCGAGGGCCGCCTCGGGGTTGAGCTGCTCCGCCGCGCAACGCGCGCGGCGCTGCCCTCCACCCATTCGCGACACGCCGTCCCGCGCGGAGCGCCGGCGTGCCCGCCGAGGAGCCCTTCCATGCCCTTGCATGCCTGTTCTCTCGCGCGCGTGTGCGCGCGCATCCTGCTCGTCCTGTTCGCCTCCCTCTGCAGTGGGATGGCCTCCCCGGCTCGCGCGCAGAGCGCGGGCGCACCGTCGCTCACGGGCGTCGTCCGCGACGAGTCCGGCGCACCGATCCCCGATGTGGCGGTGGCGGTGGTCGAGCTGTCGCGTTCGGCCAGCACCGATGCCAGTGGACGCTACCGCATCGCCGGCCTGCTGCCCGGCACCTACCGCGTGTCGTTCCAACGGCTCGGGCATCGCCCGGCACTGCTGCCCGTCACGCTGATGAGCGGCGAGCAGACGCTCGACGCGATGCTGCGCACCACGCTCGTCGAACTGCCGCCAGTGCAGGTGAGCGCGAGTGCAGCACCGACCACCGCACTCGAGTCGCCGCAGCCGGTCGGGGTGCTGGGGGGCGACGCGCTGCGCGAGGCGCTCGCCGCCTCGCTGGGCGAGACGATCGGCGCCATGCCGGGCGTGCGCAACTGGAGCACGGGTTCCGGCGTGGGCAAGCCCATGATCCGCGGCCTGCGCAACGACCGCGTGCTCGTGCTGGCCGACGGGCAGCGCACCGACTTCCAGGGTTGGGGCGATGAGCATGGTCCGCAGGTGGAATCAGCGGATGCCGACCGCGTCGAGGTGATCCGCGGGCCCGCGAGCGTGCTGTACGGCTCCGATGCGCTGGGAGGCGTCGTCAACGTGATCCCACGCGACCTGCCCACCGCGTTCGGTGAGGCCCCGTTCGTGCACGGACGGGTCACGGGCGCGTGGTCGAGCAACGGGGAGGGCCGTGACGGGCGGATCGCACTGGAGGGCGCGAGTGAAGGCGTGGGCCTGCGTGGTTCGCTGACCGGGCGCACGCATGGCGACCAGCGCACGCCCACCGGCCCGCTCGCCAACTCCGGATACGACGCGCTCACGGGCTCGCTCGAGACCGGCGTGCGCGGGGCGTGGGGCGCGTGGTCGCTGCGCTTCACCCACCGCGACGAGACGGTGCGCATCCATGAGGATCCACTCGAGGAGCCGGGGGCCACGCCCAACCAACGCATCGTCGATGACCTCGTGCACTTCGGAGCCCTCATGCCCGTGGGGGGAGGGCGGGTGCGGTTCGACGCCGGCTGGCAGCGCAACGACCGGCGCGAGTTCGAGGAACGCGATGCCCCGGACGTGGCGCTCGGGCTGCTCGCGCGTACATGGAACGCCGGCGTGCGCTGGCATCACGCGCCGTGGGGCCGCTGGCAGGGCCTCTTCGGCGCGAGTCTGCAGCGCGAGCGATTCACCGGCTCGGGCGAGGAGGCGCTGATCCCCGATTCGCGCACGCTCGATGCAGGGCTCTACGCGTTCGAGGAGACCGAGCGGGGCCGCTGGAAGTTCTCGCTCGGCGTGCGCGCGGACACCCGCACGCTCGACGCCAGTGCGCAGCCGGAGCTGGGCGTGACCCAGCAGTCGCGGCGGCATGATGCCGTGACGGGCAACGCCGGCGTGCTCTACCGGCTTGCCGAGCCCGCGGCGCTGGTGCTGAATGTGGGCCGCGGCTTCCGCGCGCCATCCACGTTCGATCTGTTCTCCAATGGCGTGCACGAGGGCACGGTGGCCTTCGAACGCGGCGACCCGGCGCTGTCCGTGGAGCGCTCGCTCAACGCCGACCTGGCGCTGCGCGTTCAGACGGGGCGCCTGCATGGTGAGGTGGGCGGGTTCGTCAACCAGATCCGCGACTTCATCTACTCGCGCCCCACGGGCACGTTCGACGACGAGTCGGGGTTCCAGATCTTCGACGTCGTGCAGGGCGATGCACAGCTCACGGGCTTCGAGGCGAGCGCCGATCTGCACCTGGACCGTGCCTGGCACGTGCTCGGCTCGATCGACTGGGTGCAGGGGGACAACCAGACCGCGGACCAGCCGCTGCCGTGGATCCCGCCCCTGCGCATCGAAGGAGGCATGCGCTACGAGGCCGAGCGGGTCGCAGCGCTGCGACACCCGCACCTGTCGCTCACGTGCTCATGGAATGCGGAGCAGACGCGGCTCGACCCCGACGACCTGGCCACCGACGCGCATACGCTCCTGCACGCGGCGGCCGGTTGCGATCTGCCGTTCTACGGGCATGCGATCGGGCTCGAAGTGGTGGCGCGCAACCTGGCGGACACGCGCTACCGCGACTTCCTCAGCCGCTACAAGGCCTACGCCGACGCGCCCGGGCGCGACGTGCGTGTGCAGGCGAGCGTGGCGTTCTGAGCCGACGTCCCGAGAGGCTCGCGCACGAGCCGGATCAACTGCGCAGGAGCTTGAACGCGTGGTTCCAGCGGTTCTCGCGGAACCCGGGCAGGCACCAGAGGATGCAGAGCGGTTCGATGGCACGGGCGGCCTCCACGGCGCCCATGTCCTCGACCTCCCAACCGAAGCGCTGCAGGATCCGTGTGGCCTCGCGCTTGGCATCCGCCGCGTCACCGCAGATGAACATGGTGGGCGGCCCGCCCGCGAACGCGGGCCGGAAGAAATGCGCGTTGCCCACGCACGAGAACGCCTTGACGAAGTGAGCGTCCGGCGCGAGCCGCTGCAGGCGCTCCATGAGCGAGAGGTCGTATGTGGTGAAGAACGAGAGCACGCCGTGGACCGGGGGTGCATCGGCGATGGGATTGGTGGCATCGAGCACCAGCTTGCCCGCGAGTCGGTCCGCGCCGACGGACCGCACCACGTCCTCGGCTGCGCTGCCCTTCACCGCCAGCACCACCACGTCGGCGTCCAGCACCGCGTCTTGGAACGTGGCGACCGTGGCACCACGACTCGCCTTCTGCTGCCACGCTGCGAGCTTGCCCGGCTCCCGCGTGCCGCGCACGACCTGATCGCCCAGCGTGAGGAATCCCTCGCTCAGGGCATCGCCCACCATACCGGAACCCAGCACCGCCACCCGGCTCATCGCTCGCCTCCTGGTCTCGCACACGAAGCAACTCACTTGCTCGCCGAGAGGATGAGATGCGCGGCGCGGTGATCCGGTGCGGGACCGGTTGGAGCGGCCCTGCCTTTCGGAGGCACGCCCCCAGTGCTCGAGGAATCGCTCGATGAACTGCCGTTGCTCGTCGGGTTCGCTCTAGGGCCATCGCCACCGCGAGCGCGAGGGGGTACCCCTCGGAGCGGGACTCTGCGGCACGGCGGTACGCGGGGTGCGCTTCGTTGACCAGCACGGTGGATTCGACCAGCTTGGCCAAGGTGGCGTCCGTGAGCGAGCCCGTGTGAGCGTCCCGCAGCTCCTCGAGCAGATGCTGCAGATCGACGCGCGTCTGGCCCGTGGGTCAGTGCGCCTGGTCGAGTGCCGGCAAGCCGGCGCGGGTGAGCACCGCCTCGAATGCCGCGAGTCGATCCGGACGCTCGAGGCCCGTGGTGAGATCCCGCACTCGCGGGTCGAGATAGCCGCGATCGAGGTGTTCGCGTTGCCGAAGCACCACACCCACGATGTCCTCGAAGTCGCGGGGTCGGTCGGAGACCAGCTTGTGCAGGATCAGGTCCTCCGCGGCGCAGAGCCGCACCGTGTGCGATCCGATCGTGAGCGGGATGGCGCGCTCGACCGCCTCGCGCTCCAGCGGCAACGATCCGACCACCACATCGATCGGAGTTCCGTCCGAGTCGTTCACCGGGAGCACGCCCAACTCTGTGACGAACGCGAGAGGGTTCGGCGTACGTGATGGGAACTCCCTGATCAGTCGTGGGACCAGCGCCTCGAGCGAGGGGCCATCGAGTAACAGCTTCACATCGATGTCGCGCGTCACGCGTGGCTCGCCCCAGTGCAGCACGGCGTAGCC
>CADEFY010000011.1:0-6308 GCA_902826705.1 uncultured bacterium | reverse complement strand
ATGTAAGGAATCGACTCGGCGGCGAAGAACCTCGCGATGCGGATCATCGCCTGCTCGAGTGCCGTCATCGTGGCGGGCGCGCGCGGCCGAGTCGCTCGCGGATCAAGGCGAAGTGGGCGGCCTTCTCGCGCAGGCGCGATTCGCAGTCCGCCTCGGGGTCAACGCTCCGTGCCAGGCGCAGCGCCTCGTCGTACCAGCGCAGATCCGCCTCGCGGTCGCGCGGGAGGCGTCGTTGGGCGTCCTCCCAGGCGGCGAAGCGCGCCCAATCGGGGCTGTTCGGTTCGTGGCTCATGGCGGCACCATCCTAGCGCATCGACCCTGCGCCGCAGTTGCGCCGCCCGGGCTCCCTCCGGCACACTTCGCGGCCGTTTCCAGCAGGGGAGGCCCGTACAGGGGGTCTGCACCCCTTGTCCGAAGTCCGCTGTTCCTTCCCACAGGGAGCCTCTCGTGATCGTCGCCACCCAGCTCCGCGTCGGCAATCTGGTCCTCTACAACGGCAAGCCGCACCGCGTGGCCGCCATGCAGCACCGCACGCCGGGCAACCTGCGCGGGTTCGTGCAGGCCAAGCTCGTCAACATCGAGAACGGCAGCAATCAGGAAGTGCGGTTCGCCACCGACGAGAAGCTCGAGAAGGCGCAGCTCGACCAGCACAAGCTGCAGTTCAGCTACAAGGCGGGTGACGAGTTCAACTTCATGAACCAGGAGTCGTACGAGATGATCGCGCTCGCGCGCGACGTCCTGGGCGACTCGGCGGGCTACCTCACCGACGGCATGGTGATCACCGCCGACTACTGGGAAGGCCGCGTGGTGGGGATCGAACCGCCGATGTTCGTGGAGCTCGAGGTCAAGGAGACCACGCCCAACATCAAAGGTGCGGCCGTGCAGAACACCAACAAGCCGGCGATCCTCGAGACCGGCCTCGAGATCAAGGTGCCGCCGTACATCGAAGAGGGCGACCGCGTGAAGGTCGACACCCGCACCGGCGAATTCGTCGAGCGGGTGTAGCCCGCACGCGCATGTCATGACCACGCCGCTGGGCCCGGGATCGCGCCTCGGCGCGTTCGAGATCACCGCGCGACTCGGCGCGGGCGGCATGGGCGAGGTGTGGCGGGCGCGGGATACGCGCCTGCAGCGGGATGTGGCGATCAAGGTGCTGCCAGCGGCGCTCGTGGGCGATCCCGAGCGCCGCGCGCGTTTCGAACGCGAGGCGCGCGTGCTCGCCTCGCTCAACCATCCCCACATCGGCGCGCTGCTGGCGCTCGAGGAGGCCGACGGCACACCGGCGCTGGTGCTCGAACTGGTCGACGGCCCCACGCTCGCCGAGCGCCTCTCGCGACAGGGCGCGATGCCGATGCGCGACGTGATCTCCACCGCCCATGCGATCGCCGAGGCCATGGAGTACGCGCACGAACTCGGCGTGGTGCATCGCGACCTCAAGCCCGCCAACATCAAGTTCACGCTCGACGATTCTGTGAAGGTCCTGGACTTCGGACTCGCCAAGGCCCTCTCGGCCGATCCGGAGGCGAGCGCGGACGGGTCGCTCACGCATTCGCCCACGCGGACGCTCGGCACCCGCGCGGGCGTGCTGCTCGGCACGGCGGCCTACATGTCGCCCGAGCAGGCACGCGGCAAGCCAGTCGACCGACGTGCGGATATCTGGGCGTTCGGGGTGGTGGTGTTCGAGATGCTCACGGGCCGCCAGTTGTTCGGCGGGGAGACCGCCTCGGATGCGATCGCGCGGATCCTCGAGCGCGAACCCGACTGGGCGGCACTGCCTGCGGCCGCCCCGCCCCGGCTCGTCGAACTGCTGCGCCGTTGCCTCGAGAAGGACGCACGCAAGCGACTGCGGGACATCGGCGACGCGCGGCTCGAGCTCGAGGCGATCGCGGCGAGTGCCACCGAGCCTGCGCCGCGCACTTCCGCCACGGCGCACCGATCGCTCTGGCCCATCGCGCTGAGCGCGGTCGTGGCGCTGGGCGCCGGGCTCGCCGCCGGAATCGCATGGCGCGGCAGCGGGGCCGAGCCTGCGGTGCGCCGTCTGTCCGTGAGCCTGCCACCCGACGTGAGCATGCGCATGGGCGGCTTCGCCGAAGGCGGCAGGACGCTCATCGGAGTCGGCACCCGCGTGGAGGGCGGGCAGCCGAAGCGGCAGTTGTACCGCAGGCCGCTGGATGCGTTCGAGTGGACGCCGATCGCCGGCACCGAGAACACGATCAACTACGACTTCGACTCCAGCGACCGGTGGATCTACCTGGTGGCGCCCGCTGCGCCGGGGTCGCCGCTCCTGCGGCTCACTCGCGTCCCCACCGACGGCAGTGCGCCACCCTCCGAGGTGTCGGCGTGGAGCGATCGATTCAGCTCATGGGAGGTCATGCCAGACGGGCGGATCCTGGTGGTGGAGGAGTCCCTCGATTCGATCGGCGTGCTCACGCCAGGGCGCACGAGCACGCCGCGTTGGCAGGCGTTGCGCTCGCAGATGCCCATCGAGGACATGTGGCTCGAGAGCGTGTACGACGACGGGCGGAAGGCGCTCGCCACGGTGGGCTACTTCGGTCCGAATGGTTGGACCGCGGACGCCGTGTCGATCGACGTGGCGAGCGGTGATGTCACGGTCCTGGTCGCGGGCGCCTCGACGCCACGCGAGACCCACTCGGGGCAGTTGCTCGTGGGCCGAGGCGAGCGCCTGCTCGCGGCGCCATTCGATCGCACGCGGGGTCGCATCACGGGTGAGCCGGTGGCGGTGCTCGAGAACCTGATGCTGTTCGACCGCTGGGGCGCCTGTGTGGCGAGCATCTCCGAGGACGGTACGCTGCTCTACCGACCGGCGGGGCGGTCGACCACGCAACGACGCATCGCCACACTCGACCCGAGCGGCCGATGGCAGGAGTGGAGCCGCGAACGTCACGAGTTCATCGGGGAGTTCACCGCATCGGACGACGGGCGCCGATTGCTCGCCACCACTGTCGCGCCGGGTACCGGGTCTTTCGAGATCCTGGTGTTCGATCGCGATCGCGAGCAGTCGCGACGCCTGCTACCGCCTTCCTCCGACGACAAGGGGGCCCCGCTCCTGGCGCCCGATGGGCGAACACTCGCGTTCCAGCGCGGTGGCACGGATTCGAGCGAGGGTGTGTACGTGGTCGACATCGATGGAGACGCCCCGCCTCGCCGCGTCGTCGTCGGCGACCGCACGCGGAGGATCTTCCATCGGCCGCTCGCGTGGCTTCCGGACGGTCGCGGGCTGCTCCTGCAGACCACCGCGAACGGACACATGCGCATCACGCGCGCGGATCTCGGCGCCACCCCCACCGAGCCTCGCGACGTGATCTCGCGCCCCTATGACGTGGGGTGGGCCACGCTCTCGCACGACGGCCGCACGCTCGCGTTCCTCTCCGAGGAGAGTGGCCAGATGCAGCCCTGGGTGGTGCGGTTCGAGGCGGGCGCCATCGTCGGCGCTCCGGTGCCCGTGGCACGAGTACTCGCACGCATGCTCGCATGGGCGCCGGACCGGCGCACCCTGTGGTGCTTCACGGGGCAGCCCGAAGCCGTGGGGTTCGACATCGGCCCGGACCTGCGCGCGACATCCACCGCTGCCCCGATCTCGCTCGAAGGCGAGGCGATCGGGGCGGCCTCGGCACGGCCGCTCGCGGGCGGCGGATGGCTCGTGATGCGCCGCGCCGATGGCGAATCGGGTCCGGAGCGGTTCGACCTCGTGTTCGGGTTCGAGCGCGAACTGGCGCAACGCCTCGCGCGGGCCCGCACGAGCACGCGTTGAGCGAGGCCGCGGCGCTCGCCACCCGCGATGCATTGCTCGTGCACATCGCCGCCGATCCGGCGCTCACGGTGCTGCTCGCCGAAGCCCGCGCACGCGATGGCGCGAACCCCGATCCCACGCACGACACCTCGCACGCGCTGCGGGTGGCGCTCGGCACGATCCGCATCGGCGGCGACGCAGTGGATGTCCGCGAGGCCATCGCGGCCGCGTTGCTGCACGATGCCGTGAATCCGCCCAAGGACTCCCCGGAGCGCCGCTCGGCCAGCGAGCGGAGCGCTGCGCTCGCCCAGGAGCGTCTGCCGGCGCTCGGGTTCGGGGCCGAAGCGGTCACGCGCATCGCCGGCGCAGTCCGCGATCACAGTTGGAGCCGCGGCGCCGTGCCGGACACGCCGCTCGGCCGCGCGCTGCAGGATGCCGACCGGCTCGAGGCGCTGGGTGCGATCGGCCTGCTGCGTTGTGTCTCGACCGGTGTGCGGATGGGGGGCGCCTGGTTCGACGGGGACGACCCATGGGCCGAGGCGCGCGCACTCGATGACACGCGATTCAGCGTGGACCACTTCGCCACCAAGCTGCTCGCATTGCCTGCCACGATGCGCACGCCCATCGGGCGCGCCGAGGCCGAACAGCGCGCCGACTACCTGCGGGGATTCCTCGAGCAGTTAGCGCGAGAGCTCGGGCGGCCGAAGCCGGCGCGCTGACGCCGCGTCAGCGCTTGCCGAGGTGCGCTTCGACGAACCACAGGTGCTGGTCGAGCGAGCGCACGATCTCGGTGGCGACGTCGGCGCTCGCCGCATCATCCAGCTTGTCGAAGTCGTCGATCGCCTTGCGCGTGTCATCCGAGAGCGCCGCGAGCGCGTCGGCGATCTGCTCGATGTGCGGGACCTCACCCGCGAGTGCGAGCGGGTACTTGGGCAACCGCGTGCCCTTGGTCACTGACTGCAGCGTGCCCTCGACCACGCCGCCCAGCGCAGCGGCGCGCTCGGCCAGCACGTCTGCAGCCTCCTCGGCAGCCTCATGCACCTTGTCATACAGCTCGTGCAACGCGATGAAGCTGGGGCCGCGGGTGTTCCAGTGCGCCTGCTTGGCCTGCAGGGACAGGTCCAGCGTGCTGGCGAGCAGTGCGTTGAGCCGATCGACGATGCGGCGGCGCTTGTCGGTCTTGAGCCCATGACGAGTGGGTCGCATACGGCCTCCGGGGCTTGGCGGGAGAGGGTGCGGCGGTCTCGAGTGCCAGTGTAGACGCGCTGGGCCCGAACGCGATGCGCGCCGGCCCCCTTCCTGACGCTTCCTTCACCGCCGGTGATAGCCTCGACGGTGCACGAGCCCCCCCCACGGATCCCTCGACACGGAGCCACCATGCCCGCCCCACCCCGTACGCCGCCGCCGCGCATGCGCCCCGAGGTGCTCAACCGTCGTGTGCACTACTGGGTCAGCATCGCCGTCGCGCTGCCGTTGCTGGTGATCGCGTGCAGCGGTGTGATGCTGCAGGTGAAGAAGAAGGTGGCATGGATCCAGCCCACCGAGCATCGCGGCACGGGCGAGCAGCCGGTGGTCGGGCTCGAGGACATCCTCGCGAGCGTGCGTGCCGTGCCCGAGCTGGGCGTCGAGGGCTGGCAGGACATCGATCGACTGGACGTGCGCCCGGGCAAGGGTGTGGTGAAGGTGCTGCTCAAGAGCCATTGGGAGGCGCAGGTCGACCTGGGCACGGGCCGCGTGCTGCAGACGGCGTACCGGCGCTCGGACCTGATCGAGCAGATCCACGACGGCACGTTCTTCGCGGGGGATTGGACGCGCTTCGGGCTGTTCCTGCCCGCGGGGCTCGCGCTCGTGCTGCTGTTGGCCAGCGGCATCTGGATGTTCTGGCAGCCGATCGCCGTCCAGCGCAAGCGCGCACGGGCTGCGGCCGCCGCAAAGGGGGAGTGAGGCATGCCCGCCTATGTCGTCGTCGAGATCGCGATCCACGACCCGGCCACCTACGAGCGCTACAAGGAGATGGCGCCGCCGTCGATCCGCACGTACGGCGGCCGCTATCTCACGCGCGGGGGCGCCATCGAGACGCTCGAGGGGGACTGGCGTCCGCCGCGGCTGGTGATCCTCGAGTTCCCCGATCTCGAGCGCGCGCGCGCGTGGTGGGATTCGCCCGAGTATCGCGCGGCGCGCGACTTGCGGCAGTCCGTGGCCACCGCGCGGATGGTCGCCCTCGAAGGGGTGCCGCCGGGCTACGCGCCGTAGCGGCGGGTCAGCGGTCCAGCCGCACCACGCGCAGCGTGCGCGCCTGACTGCGCGAGCGCACCAGGTACACGCCGGGCGCGAGCGGCGCGCGGTCATGCGCATGCGTCCAGTGCAGCATGGCGCCGTCGCGCGAGACGCCGGCACCCAACCAGGCCACGCGGCGGCCGGAGAGGTCGAGCACCTCGGTGTCATCGCCCAGCCCCTCGATCGCCAGCGCCCCGCGGCTCGGGTTGGGCCACGCGCGCACGCGCACCGGAGCGGCCGGCGGAGCGGAGAGCAGCGGCAGCGCGACGTGCACGAACGC